>JAGBWH010000220.1 GCA_017629925.1 Clostridia bacterium | reverse complement strand
TTTGACAAACATATCCATTTCCACCCCATGACCAAAGGCTTCATGCACGATCATACCCGTCACTTCGGGGGTGCAAATGCAGTCATAGATGCCGGGGACCATTGGCTCGGAAGAGAGCAACTCGATGGCAAGAGCGGCTATGGTTTTGGCGTCATTTTCCATCTCGGACAGCACTTCTGCACCGCCAAGATTGGAATAGCCTTTATAGTAGTCCTTGATTTCTTCACCGCGCGAAGCCATCACAGCGAGTCCGCACGCCATCCAAAGCACGGATTGCTCCATATCTTTTTTCTCGGAGAGAAACAATTTATGGTATTCTTGGAAAGAGGAGAACGCCACCGCATCCACAATGCGCTCGTCCACACCCATTGCCAATTCATGTGCATGGGAGAGGCGGGAAAGGATCTCCTCGTCACCCAGCTCCAGAGGGTGAATGTCATATTCTGTTGCGGCATAAAATGTTTGCTCTTCGTCGGGCAGTTTGCCGTAAGAGGAGGGGGCAGTCCCCTGAGGGAGTTTGCTTGCCATTGTGAGTAGTCGATGCTGAATGGTGGATAACACCAGAGGGATATTTTCATGCGTGAGATGGCTTGTGGCGTATTCGGCATAACTTTGCCCGTCATACACCTTGACCACCACCCCTTTATCGCCAAAGGAAGTGCTTTCGCTCACGCTCATGCCGCTGCGAGAAATGCGATAGGATTTGGAGAGGGAATCTGTCACCAGCACACTCGCATACTCGTATGTTTGGAGCAATGCGGAAAGCAACGCTTTTGCCACGGGGCGCATTCTGGTAATGAATGCACTTTTTTGTAGTTGTTTCATGGCTGTTCCTTTCTTTTTAGTAGTAAAGTATATCAATAAATATAGTATAACACAATAAAAAGAGGGTTGTCAACAAAAATTCCCAACACAGGAAAAATCAGGCGTGGACACGGTGATTTTCACAAGCGAAAAGCAAAGTGTGTTGTGCTCGATACTCTAATTTTTGCAAAAAAACAAGGGGGTTGTTGCTATTTTTGTCGATTTTGGCTCTTGTGTGTCTTGTTTTGATGGTGAAAATTATCTCAAAACGCAATCAAACGACCACAATAGCCTTTCGCTGTACTTTGTGACGCGTTTTCCAGAAAGAGCCGATGCATTGAGTCAAGAATATTTCGTCTCGCTTTGCAGTTGACAGGCATATTCTTTTATGGTATACTTATATATCATAAAAACTTATTATTACCTAATGGAAGGAATAGACAATGTACCAATATTGGACACCCACACCTCCGCCGCCACCTCCGCCACCACCACCTCCGCCAATTGATCCTCATTTGGTGCGCACGGTCAAACGCACTACCCTCGCATTTGGGATATTTGCTGCGGTGTATGTGGCAAGTTCGCTTTTGCTCAGTTTTCTGCTCGGCGTGTTTGGGCTTGAATACTTGACAGAAAAAGATTGGTTTGTGTGGACATTTAGCGTGGTGCCACTTTATCTTTTGGCATTCCCCTGCCTTTGCGTGTTGCTGAAATGGGCACCCCGTGGGCCTGCCCTTGAAAAGAAAAAACTTGGTTTTGTGGCATTTTTCACCTTAATGGTCATCGGTTTTGGACTATTGATGGTGGGAAATATTGTTGGTCAGTCTGTTACCTCTTTCTTTGATAGCTTCTTTTTTGGTGCGGGAGGCGATGGTTCTCTTCAAGATGCCATTGACAATTCCGGACTTCTCTATACCTTCATTGCCACCGTGGTCATCGCACCCATCATGGAAGAGCTTGTGTTTCGCAAACTACTGATTGACCGTCTCCATCCTATGGGGGAAGGGCTTGCCATCTTTATTTCGGGCCTTTTCTTTGGTGCATTTCATGGTAATTTTGCTCAATTTTTCTATGCCTTTGCCCTTGGGATGCTGTTTGCCTTCGTGTATCTAAAAACGGGGCGTATTATCTATCCTATGGTGATGCACGCGATTGTCAATTTTTGCGGTGCCATTGTGCCATTGCTCCTCACAGAAGATCTCTTCCAATGGCTGGAGAACCCCGATGCCACCTTCTCGTACGAAATTTTCCAATCCGTTCTTCTCTTTTTAGGTTATGCCCTGACCGAATATGGATTGGCGGCGGCTGGCATTGTTCTCTTGTTTTCCTTTAGAAAATCTCTCAAAAAGAGCCTCACACCTCCTGCCATCCCCTTTAAGCGAAGCTTGCGCGTGACATGGCGCAACGTCGGCACTTGGATGATGATGGGTGTATGTGCCTTCCTTTTTTTGTATCAATTGATTATACCTGTGATTACTCTATTTTTGAAAGGTGAGTATAGTTTATGACCTCAAATAAAATCTACCGCACCGCCCTTTTGTTTTTACTCATTGGCGCAATGCTCCTTCTCTGTGCTTGTGGCAAAGAAAACAAAACGGACACCACCACAACAACATCTCAAAAACCCACGACCACCAACGGTATGGATGGTGCCTATCCCTATCCCAATCTCAATATGGCGGATTATTGCACCTTTGATATGAACTTGCTCCAAAACATTTCCATTACACTTGATAAGTCTTACTATGAAGTGACCGAGCAAGACGTAGACGCCTACATTCATGCCCTTCAAAAACCTCACCTCAAAACGGGGGATATCACCATCACACGTGTCACCGACCGCCCCATCAAAAGAGGGGATATTGTCCACTTGTATTATACCGGTACAATGGACGGCAAACCCTTTAGCGGTGGCTGTAATATGACCGATAGCAAGCCTTATAAATTGGTCATTGGCAGCGACTCCTTCATTTCCGGTTTTGAAGAAAATCTCATTGGCGTCATTCCCGATCAAACCTCACTTGATCTTCGGAGTGAAGGCACTATTTTGGCAGATGATGTGGTCTATTTCACCTATACCGTTACCTATATCCAAGAGAACGGTACGGATAAAACCATTGAGACCATCTCGCAAGCCTGCATTCCTCTCTCCTCGCTGGATACGAGCTACTATGGCGAGAGTTTCGCTTCTTGCTTGGTCGGTACAACGATTGGCGAAAATCTTTCATTCACCGAAATCCAAGATTTTGATGGCGACGGCGAGCCTGAATCCAAGGTATATGAGGGAAAAGTGCTTTTAGCAGGCAAACAAACCACAGTGGCTGTGGAGGCAACATTCCCCGGCTACTATGAAATTATGCCCTTCTTTAGTGGTAAAACCGCCATTTTCAATGTTGCGGTCATGTATATCGCAGAAGAGAACTACCCACCGCTGACCAAAGAATTTTTGGTAGACAAACTGAAATTCACCCCTAAAACCGACGATGCCGTAGCAGAATTCCGTGCCATGATTCGCGAAACGATCGAAGAGCAATATGAGGCAGCAAAAGAAGAACATATTCGCGAGGAAATCATGGAGTATCTCGTAGAAAATCTCGTGGTCACTCGCTATCCCGATGGCGTGGTAGAAAACTACTACAGCGAAATGGTCAAGGGGCTAAAAGAGTATTATCAAACAGAAAAAGAATACTGCGAACGCCAATATGGCAAAACGCCCTTTACATCATTTAGTCACTTTGTTGCCATGGTCAATGAACTTGACCATGAGGACGGCGAACGTTATCTGCTCGAGAGAAGCCAAGCCCTCGTCAAAGAAAGTTTAGTCATTTTCTGCGTAGGTAACAATCTCGGCTACCACGTGACCGACGGGGAAGTGCAAAGCCATGCGGCCGTCATTGCCCAGCAACTCAATGAATACTATGGCTCCACCGACATCACCGCCGATGATGTGCTCAAGGAGTACGGCAAAAACTATATCACCAGCCGTGTGATGTTTGAAAAGGTCATGTATTATTGCAACCGTTATACCACGGTGACATACGAATAATGCTTATTTAAGTAAAAACCCCACCTCTTTCGCCTAAACAGCGTGAGGTGGGGGTCTTTTTTTGTGTGGTGAAAAATTTACGCGTTAGCGGCGTCAACGATCGCGGTGAAAGCGTCGGTTTTGAGGGACGCGCCACCAATCAAACCGCCGTCAACATTGACTTTGGAGAGCAGTTCTGCTGCATTTTTGTCGTTCATAGAGCCACCGTATTGGATGACGGTGTTTTCTGCCACTTCTTCGCCGTAAAGACCTGCCAAAGCGGAGCGAATCACACCGCAGGTTTCATCGGCTTGTTCGGGGGTAGCGGTAAGACCGGTACCAATCGCCCAAACAGGCTCGTAGGCGATGATCACATTTTGAAGTTCTTGTGCGGAAATGCCTGCAAGGTCAAGTTTGGTTTGCATGGTCACCACTTCGTTTGTGATACCAGAGAGGCGTTCTTCTTTGACTTCACCCACGCAAAGAATGACCTTCAGCCCTGCTGCCAAAGCCGCTTTTGTGCGGAGGTTGACGGTGGTGTCGGTTTCGCCAAAATAGGTACGGCGTTCGCTGTGACCAATGATGACGTATTCGCAACCAATGGCTGTGAGCATCTCGGCGGAGATTTCACCGGTAAAAGCCCCTTTTGCTTCAAAGTGAACGTTTTGTGCGCCAATGTGAATGTTGGTGCCTTCTGCGGCTTTCACGGCTGCGCTGATGTCTACGAAAGGTACGCAAAGTACGATATCGCATTTGTCTTTTCCTGCCACCATGGGAGCAAGGGTAGTGATAAATTCGGTGGTAGCGGCGGGTGTCATGTTCATTTTCCAGTTACCCGCAATGACAGTTTTTCTCATGAAAAAATCCTTCTTTCTTTTTGTCATGTTGAAGGGGTATTGCCTTTGGCATAGCCAGAGTTGCAACACCCCTAAAGGAACCCGTGGGATGCCCCACAGAACTAATTATTTATCGAGCAGGCAAGCGATACCGGGCAGTTCAAGACCTTCGAGGAATTCGAGGGAAGCACCGCCACCGGTAGATACGTGTGTCATCTTTTCAGCAAAGCCGAGTTTTTCGATCGCTGCAGCAGAGTCGCCACCACCAATGATGGAAACTGCACCGCTTTCAGCCACAGCAGTTGCCACCGCATAGGTGCCTGCTGCAAAGTTTTTCCATTCGGAGACGCCCATGGGGCCGTTCCATACCACAGTGCCTGCACCGGCGATGGCTTGTGCAAACAGTGCTTGGGATTTAGGACCGATATCCAGACCCATCCAATCATCGGGAATTTCGCTGGAAGGGCAAGATCTGCATTCGGTATCTTCCGCATATTCGCGACCGATCATGTTGTCTACGGGGAGAACGAAGTTTACGCCTTTTGCTTTTGCTTTTTCAAGGAGTTCTTTTGCGAGTTCAATTTTGTCTTCTTCGCAGATGGAAGTACCAACGGTGTAACCCATTGCACGGAAGAAAGTATACGCCATACCGCCACCAACAACGAGGGTGTCTACTTTGTCGATGAGGTTTTTGATGACGCCGATTTTATCGGAAACTTTTGCACCGCCAAGTACTGCCACGAAGGGACGAGCGGGATTTTCAAGGGCTTTACCCATAATAGAGATTTCTTTTTGAATGAGGTAACCGCAAACAGCAGGCAGATAGTCAGCCACACCTGCGGTGGTAGCGTGTGCTCTGTGAGCCGTACCGAATGCATCGTTTACATACACTTCTGCAAAAGATGCGAGGTGTTTTGCGAGTTCAGGGCAGTTCTTTTCTTCGCCGGGCTCAAAACGAACGTTTTCAAGCAGCATAGCTTGACCAGGCTGAAGAGCGGCTACTTTTGCGGTAGCATCAGGGCCGATAACGTCGGATGCAAGTACCACTTCTTGACCAAGCAGTTCGGTCAGGCGAGCAGCAACGGGCGCCAGAGAATATTTAGGATTGACTTGACCCTTGGGTTTGCCCATGTGAGAGCAAAGGATCACAGCGGCGTTTTGGCTGAGCAAATATTTGATGGTGGGGAGAGCTTCAACGATACGTTTATCAGAGGTGATCACACCATCTTTGAGGGGTACATTGAAGTCGCAACGAACCAGCACTTTTTTGCCAGCAACTACGATATCTTCTACTGTTTTTTTGTTGTAGGTAGGCATAGTATTTTCCTCCAAATATTGTTATTTATTTCACAACCTTCATTATCATAGCACAAAAAGATGATTTCGTCAATGCTATATACCATATTTTTTAATTTTTGTGATAACTTATGTATTTTATGGTGTTATTTTGTTTTTGATTAGTATTTTTTAATAAACAGGCAAAACCACATAAAACATCACCTCGCATTGTTTTCATTTTCTCTACATTGCCATGTTTTTTACACTTTGATTTGTTTTCTTTGACCAAAAAACGAAAAATAATCAAAAACCCCCCGTCGTTTTTGCAAAAACAAAGGATATACTCTCGTTTTGTTTCAAAACAGGATATGCGAGAGATACCTTGACAGGACGAGGTATATATGATATACTTCCTTTATGTATATTTCCAGTGAAAGAAGGACTCTGCGATGGATGCAAAAGCATTTGGCTCCCTGCTGAGCCAAATTTTTGGCAAAAACAATCTCACCAAGCTGATCAGCTTTGCCAAAACGGAAAAATTTTATCAACTCACTAATCGATTGCTCACCGAAAATGAAAAGTATAACCTCACCGCGATTACTGAAATAGAAAAAATCATTTTGCTCCATTATGCCGACAGCCTCACCCTTTCGCCCTATCTCAAAAAGGGCGCGTCTTTAATTGACGTGGGCACAGGCGCAGGCTTTCCCTCGCTCCCCCTTGCGATTTGCCGAGAGGATTTGTCGATTACCGCCACAGATGCCACCGAAAAACGTGTCAATTATGTGGCAGAGACTGCTGCCATGTTGGGACTTGGCAATGTGAGAGCCATCACCATGCGCGCGGAGGCAGGGGCAAAAGAAAAAGCCCACCGTGAGCAGTATGATATCGCTTGCGCTCGTGGCGTTGCCAATTTGCGCGTGCTGTGT
>JAGBWH010000219.1 GCA_017629925.1 Clostridia bacterium | reverse complement strand
CCACACCGTACCAACTACCCTTGAGCGAGGGGATTTGGATGAAGAAAGCCCGTCTGGAATGGTGAAGGCGTATTTTCATACGTCGAAGCCTTCCAGACGGGTTTAGAAAAAGAAATATAAATTGGCTAATCGGATATTGCAGGGTATACAGTTTTGGTTTCAAACGAATTTATTGTGGGATATTTCTTATATATCCCCTTTCTTTTTCGTTCTTCGCCAAATACACCGCTCAATTCAAGAGGTTACCGTCGTCATCATACACCTCTGGATAGTAGACGTGCGTGGTATTGCCCACCTTCTGAATGCCAGCTTCGTTGAAGTCACTGCTATACAATTTCGTATAGACGGGAGACGTTGCCGTATTATAGACAACAATTTTCGAATCCCTGTGCAGGTTATCCGCCAGATAGATACCATGCGGTGTTGAGCCGTTGACGGAATAGGTTTTTGAGTAGTCGCCATAATAGATGGTGATGGTGGATGGCATCGTACTGCCGCCAAAGGTCAGTGCGTTCATGGCAATAGAGGCACTAATACCGTAGAGGTCAATCATGGCTTGGTAGTCACCGTCAAAATCTTTGACGCGCTCTTTGAGGGTTTCTTCGCTGTATGCACCAAAGACCACGTTGGCGTTGTCGTAGACGTTAAAGCCGTCCCACAGGTCGGTGTTTTCGTTACCGAATTTGCCCGCATAGACATAGACGTTGGCGAGTCCACCGCCGATGTCGTATCTGCCACCGTATCTGTCAATACCTGTGATGAATGCACCGCCGTTACCACCGTCAAAGTCACCATAAAAGATGTGAACTGTGGCACCGCCAAGCACCTTCAAACCGTAGAAGGCAGAAGGACCGGACTTGTCTTTGAGGTCTTTCATCCAGCCGTCGAATTCGCCGTCATAGATTTTAATGATACCGCTACCTTTTGCCAAAACGCCGTTGCTGTATTTGGCATCATAAATACCATTATAAACGGTAATATCACCGCCGTTGAGTTCAATGGCGTGGCCGCCTGTGATGCTGTATCTGGTTTCCCAACCGGTCGTACCGAGGTTGAAATCACCCAAAGCATGGAGGTATACATTTCCTCCCACATAATCATCGCCCAAGGTGCTCACCTTGATATCTTCTCGTTTGGTGGAGGGATTGCCGAGTGTAATCTTACCTGTGTCTGTGCTGCCTTCCAACTTGGAACAGTACACACCACCACCGACATTAGCGGTGATTGTGCCTTTCAAAATCTCTACGTTACCGCCGACCACGCGGACGGCATAACTTTGCACAACATAGCCCGCATAATTGTTGTAGGCAAGCTCAAGATCTCCATCTTCATTTTTCACATAAACAACATTTTGCAGCCCCGTATGCGTCAAATTTAGTCCGCCGTGCACCAAGAGAGAGCCGCCCTCTACATACACGCCGTCTTTATTGGGATAGAAAACAGGAGAGATGCTGTATACACCATCGGTGTAGGAAAGTTGAGGAATGGTCAGCTGATAGGTATTGGCGTCAGCTTCAGAGGTAGTATTATACGATACGATTTCGTAGTTGCAATTTTCATCGAAGGTCAGGTTGCCGTTGAAGATGGCAATCGCAGACGCTCTGTATGTTTTAATATAGTTTACATTTTGATCGGTATCGCTGACATTCAGGTTGCCACCATGCAAAACTATACCCAACTCATAAGAATAGATGCTGGAATTGATAAAGTCAAAGTAACTGTCGTTGTTGGCAGACGCCATATACACACCAACACTTGCTGCCATACCTGCACCATTGTTATCATCAAAGATGGTATCGGGGGGCGCATCGAGTGACATATCGTAGCCTACATTGATGTCTGCACTATCAAGTTTTACCGTACCGGGTTTGGACTCATCCGTGGAAAGTGCATAAATGCCATAGCATCCAATATCACTTTTCAGGGTTAAACTACCGCCTTTGACGTCCACGTGACCTTCCAGAACGTAAATGCCCACACAAGATGTCCCCATAATGTCAAAATCACAACCCTGTGTTTTGACCGCGCCTTCCTTGACATAAATACCGGCGGAGCCATTTCCGTCAATATGTATTTTGGAAGTATTACCTTCTGTGGTAGAGATATTCACGGCACCGCTTTCGCCCAACGCGTTGGGGGCGGAATAAATGCCTACCAGCCTACCCGTCGTTGTGCGGGCTGTCATGGTAAAGTCGATATCGGTAAGGTTCAATTTATCATCGCCGGGGATGGTAGAATAAACGGCATAGGTATAGTCACCATAAATATCACACTTCGCGCGGCTGATATTGAGCATACCATCTTCCATATAGACGGCTCTGGCATAGTCGCCTTCAATGCTGAACTCCGCTTGGTCAATATTTAGATTGCCGTCGTGCATATAAATGGCGGTATCTGTGTGGTCATATTTGGTCAGCTCCACCGTGTGAAACTTGGTAAATTTACCACCACCGATGGAGAGATCCCCACCTTGCATATGCGCTATGGTATTGTTGGAAGCAAAGAAATTACCATTGCCAATATCAATTTTGGCATCACCACTGGTCAAAATGCAAAATCCTTGCCCTTTGTGCGCTCTTGCGCCTTCATTGAGCTGAATACTGTCGTCGAGCTCTCCGGTTTTATAGAGCGACCAGTAAAAATCGTTGAAGTAATCGTGTCGGTCAAAAGCGGCGGCATCGTCCTCTTTGGCATCTACTCCGTGGTGGATATGCGAGGTAGCATTGGGAATACGAGAGGAGAAATGCCCATTTTTGATAGTGAGTTGACCACCCATCATGTCGATGCAAGCGGTGGTGTTGACACCAAAGTAGTTAAAAAAGTCGCCGTTGAGAATATCCATGACACCACCACTCATTTTAATGGCGGCGAAATAGTTGTTTTTTTCTGCGTGAATGTCTTGGCTACTACCGCGCGCTTCGGCGGTTTTAATCGTATTTTCGTACCCGTAGATAGTCACCTCTATGAAGTCCTCGGGATCTTCTAATGCCCCGAGCGCTGTCCCATGATAACTGTAGGTAGCGTCTCTTTTGACATAATACGTATAGTACCAGTCCGCATCCTGCGCATCTAATTTCATGAGAGGATAGGAGTCGTCTTCATTTGTGGTAAAGTAGCAATAGGTATCGGGCAAAATGGTCAGTTTATTGGCGTCCGGAGCCGTAGCAGACGGCGTCATATCAAAATAAATGTTGCCGTGGTGGTGGACGTTTCCGTCGTAGGAGGTATTGTATACTCTGATAATCGGCGCGTACATTTCCTTTGAGGTCACCACGCCCCCCACTTTGGTTTGGAAGATGACCTTTTCCATATCATCATACACGGTGGTGCGCTTGTGGCTCTTATCAGAGAGAATATTTTGGTTATAGGTATAGTATTCGGAATAACGAGGACCACATTCAAATTTACCCGAAACAACCGTAAGATGCCCGCCTGAAACAAGCGCCACCGAGCCTGTGGGATTATAGAGGCAACCACGTTGGGTTTCGGAGGTGTCTGTAATGGTGAGGCGCACGCCCTCGGATATGGTAAACAATGGCTCGTTTCCGTGGCGGTATACTTCAATGCCGTTGAGGTCAAGAATGAGGTCAGTTTTGAGTTCTTTTGGCGTTTGGGTAATCACAAAGGGGTTTTTAAGCTCATTGCTGATGCGAATGTAGGAATACCCTTGGTTGATCGCACCAAACAGCTCGTTTTGGTTTTTCACTTCAAATACCGTGTTGACCGAGAAGTCAACAGAATGATAGGTGGTGCCGTTGTTGTTGAATGGAACGTCAACGGTGGCAACATATCTTGTAAGGGTGGAGGCAAGAAAAGAGACAACCATCATCATCAAAAAAACAGCATAAAGAATAACCGATGTGCGTTTGAGTCGTTTTTTCATAATACCTCCTTGTTTTTTCTTGTGAGTGATCGGTGGGCATTTAATCTTGGATCTGTCGAATGAAAATTTGTACGAAAAGTGGATAGTTTTTGGAGTAAGAGGGGGACACATAATAGGTTTGCAGGTGAGAGGTGGGATGTGTCCTGAACGGCGAAGTGGAAACACCCTCCGCCATGGTGGAAATACCTGTGATAGTGATAGGACTAATCGTGGATGTATAGGTAATGGTTCTGGTGTGGTTTTGAGTGTTCGTCTCACCTTGAAGCAAACGGCGGACTTCCTCTTTATTTGAGAATACTGCTATCTCATCCGCAGAAAGAGGCACTGCATCAGTTTCAACGGGGTGGATGTGGTCATACAGCGGATCTGCGGGATGTCGGTTTTGGGGCACATCGGTGGTCGCACTTGTTGTCCAAGAACCATAAGTGTTCGTTCTTGTTTGATAATAAGTTGATATGGTATGCGTCACTTCGGTTTTGGTGTGTTTTGCGGCGTCAATGAGCACTCTTTCGGTTGTGTCCGTTTCTACAAAGGTCTGATTGACTTGCTTGACCTCGCCGTTTTCATAGATGATGCTACCTGTGGTAACGGTTTCGCTTTTTCTGGTCACTTCTCTAATTTTTACATGATAGATGGTCGTCACCGTAGTGGTTGTGATCAGATCTTTTCGAATACTTCGTGTAGCGCGCGATTGTGTGGATGTTGTCCAAGTGTTACCTTGTTTTCTGTAATATGACGTTGCGCCTGTATCTGTTTTGGACGAAGATGTCACTTCGCTGAGTACATCTTCGATGATGATCTCGCGCGTGTAGGCACCCAAGTCGTTGGTTTCCACATTGCCCTGCTGATAATAACTGGGAATACTGCCCATCAGGGTAACGCTATCGCTGGTTTTGTTAGAAGAAGTGATCCGCTCCGCAATGGTGGAAATAAAGAACTCTTCTCCCGGGCTCATTTGAGTAATGTGCTGATATGTGTCATTTCCCGCATCATATTTCATGAGAAATCCGCCCAGTTTATCATCCAGCAATGCGTCTGTGGGGGCTAAGGTCATGGAATAGCGATGTTCTGTGAACACGCCGGCAGGAAAGACAAAGCCCGGTTGCGAGATGGTGATTTTATAGCAAGGTACATCTTCCTTGTAGGTCACCACAAGGGGAGGCAACAGAGTGCCTTTTTCATCGGTGACTGTCTCTAATTTTTGGTTTGAAACGTCCCACAAGCGAAAATAGAGGGTTTGCTCCAAATCCTTCATGACCACAGGCTCCAGCTTGATGACTGTGCCATCCTGCCCTTTGGAAGTGGCGGTATAGGTGCCTGTATCTTCATTGTGCATGACATCAAATGTGATATACGAGGTGGTGTTGCCGTGCTCGTCTTTTGAGACATAGTCTTTGCCGTTGTATTTTGGATCGCTTGTTTTATACTCACCACCTGCGTGGCTAATGATGTCAGACAAAAGGAATTGGGGCGTCAGCGTTGTGCCTTCGCTGTCATGGAGTTGCAATGCCAGCTTGCCCGCAAAGTTTTGCGGTGCGGTAAACATCAATGCATATTCAAGGGAGACATCACTCACCTTGGATATACCATTTTCGCTGGTGTTGCGGTTGTTTACGACAAAGGAAAGTGTACGAAGGGAGTTCATGGAAACGCCAATGTCCTCAAGCCCACCCCAAAATGCCATGTTGGTAAAGGTGAGAGAACTGACGTCAACCACCGTTCCCGATCCTGCGAACGTACCCACGCCCGGCTGATCGTAGAACTGATCGCCTGACACATATCTTGAATAGGACGATACGGCGCCAATGCATATCGCCACGGATAAAAGGAGACATATGAGCGATGCGCCGTGAGACTTCATAAAGTGCAAAAATGCCGCTTTGGTCATTCTTTTCATCATATACCTCCTTATTTCTTTTTTTTGAATTGATTTATTCTTCGGGGTTTATTTTCGTATCTGTTTCGGTGTTGGATGAGTCCTCACCGTTGTTTTCTACATCAAGATTATCTTTTGGTGCATCTGCGATGCTTTCTTTGACGGATTGATTATCTGAATTGATAACAAACATACCCAGCCCTAAAATGGCAAGGCAAGCCACGATATACATCCAGCCTTCTGTTTGCACCCAGCTCATGAATATGCCCGCTTTCGGGTAAATTTTGACCATTTTTCCAAGAATAATATCCTCGGTCACCGCTTCGGGATCCTTTGTGTTGTTGGCATCGCCTCTGGTCAAAAATGAGCCGTCATTTTGGTTGATATTGATAATGCGGTGTGTGGTGGGGATTTTATCTCCCTCGTGTAGGTAGGTGATCACGTCACCTATCTTGTAGTCGTCTTCTTTATGAATGATAATCATATCACCCATTTCAATGGTGCCTGCCATACTACCGGTTTTAACGGTCAGGGCGGAGTATCCAAACATGGAGGGCACGGGAGATTTCAGCACGAATTTATCGACTGCCAGCCATAAAGTCACAACGGCAACGAGTCCAAATACAGCCAAAAAAATGCCCCATAATACCTTTTTTATGATGGCAAATACTTTATTGTCCTTCACTGTGGCTTCACCTCTACTTTTATTTGGTCTGCGCCCAAAAGTGCGCTATCTTTCATGTGGGGAAAAATCTCCCTTCCGACACATACAGGTGCATCGTGATACGGTAGGAAGGGAGATTTTTGTGGGAAAAAAGTTGGTTTTAAACTGTATAAAATTAGTCTTGGATTTGTTTTACAGTAGCGCTCACAGCAATCTCAAGATCAAGGTTGGATTTCGCCAAAACAACCTGTACGCCTGTTTGTGCTTTAATAGCTGCGAGCAGGGTAGCTTTCGCTCCTTCGTCAGAACCTTCTACAACATTTTTCGCATTTGCCAGCATACCAAGGGCGGTATCAAGGTCATCATTTTCGGTATCAAGCTCCCATTCCCAGCTGATGGTATACAAAAGATTGAGTGCTTCACCGATTGCGATTGTTCTGTTGAGTGCCAATCCAGTGATGAGTTCATCAAAAGTACCGGCATTCACGGGGGTGGTTTCGTTGCCATTGTCATTTACGGTCAGTGTCCATTTGATAGGATTGTAGACTTTTTCTGCACTATTTTCTGTGTATGCCAAAGCCACGACGGAAGAGTTTTCATTGTCGATGGCAGCGCTCAATTGTGCCAAAACTTCAGCCGTACCGTTAACGCTAAAGGTCAAAGAGCCGGAGGTACCGGGGGCAATGATGGTTGTTTGACCTGCAGCCTTTACGTCGATATGGCCTTCGCCAACTGTGCCGTCTGCATCAATGGCATTGTCTTCATATGCGGTGCCAAACATATTTTGGGCATCTACGGTCACAACGAAGCCCCATTTTGCAACGGTAGCTTGAGCGGTATCTGCATCAGAGGTGATGTATCTTGCATAGGTCATAGCGCCCATGCCCACTACAAGGGAAACCATCAGAACCATGGCAGCTGCCATGATGAATTTTTTGCTTTTCAGAATGTTTTTAAGTTTCATAATATGCCTCAAATCATATGATTATTTTGTTTTTGATTTACCATTTTTGTAAACGCTTGTTCATCAGCCAGGAAATATAGAAGATCATCACGGCGGTGTTGATCATGAGTAGCAGTACCCAAACCCAGCGCACTGTGCCACCGATTTCGGTTTCCTTTTCGGCATCAATTTTCGTTCCGCCTACGGCAGCAGGATCAAAATGCTCCTCAGCGTAGGTTTCAATCGAAAGAGAGACCAAAAGATCTTGCTCAGCGGAGAGGTCGCCTAACTCTGTATCGTTTGCATCATCGCCTGACTCAAAATCCCAGACAATGTCTAACACAAAGGATTCGTAGGATTCAGCACCCAGAAGATTTCTGCGCCTCACCACAAGGGCATCCGCGATCGGTACATATGTATTCTCTGCGCCGATGAGGTACTCACCAGAGGCTGTGGAAAGTTTCACCTTGAGTGGCATTCTGCTTTCCATGTCTTTGTCTTGGATGACGCCTCCCAGTGTCACAAGGAAATCCAGGTCGACTTCGTACATCACCGCCACATTACTATTGTTATACATGGCGAACTTATAGCTCATTGTTGTGCCGGGGGCAACCAAAGACGAGCCGTCCTGAGACTGCACGGTCACCTCGCCGTTGGCGTTGGCATATTGCCCATCAAAAATGTGAATTTCTTCGCCTGATTGCCAGGTGGCATTTTCGCCGTCACCAACATCGACGTCGGTGTTTTTTCCTGCAATGAACACAATATCCGTTTCAGGAAGATAGTTTCCTACTCTCAGCGCAATAATGCCTAACGTTGCCAGCACGAGTAGAAATACAATGTTGACCATGAGCATGATCCAAACCCACGCTCGCCTCATCTGGCGTGGCGTTTCTCGAACCATGTTCGGTGAATCATCAGACATCAGCGCCTCCTTCCCGTTTCAATTATGAAACAAATATCGTTAGTGAAATGACTTTGTTATGCTTATAAATAATATAATGAAGAAAATCTTCATTAGTCAACTTGTTCTACGCGAACAGAGTAACCAAAGTGAACGTGCAGGCAAGCCACTTCTGCGCCACCTGCCACAGCAAGAATTTCGCCGTCTGCATTCGCTGCGTTTACGGTAACGGGAACATAAACATTATTGGTAGCATCGAACATAACAATGTTGGTTTCGCCTGCAATCAGGTCGCCCAAAATGGTATCTGCGCCATCGTTGCCATTGAAATCCCATTTCCAAGTGAATTGAAGCATGGTGTCTACAGCTTCGTTGACATCGCCTTCTTTGTTCATGTAAGCGCCAAGCAAAGCAGCATAATCGGTGTTGTTAGGATAAACAGTGGAAGTGTGAGCGGGGCAAGCGCAGTTAGAGTGATCAGCCACGGTGGTGTCGTGAATGGTCACGGTCCATTCGATGGGCGCGTATGTATCGGTCACATCGGTAGCATTGAGCAGTTGATAGTATACGGTGTTTGCATCGAAATTGCCGGATACGAGCTTATATTCGCCATTTTCAAGGGTGTAGAAAGAAGAAATGTCAGTGGCATTGTTGACGCCGCTTACAGGAACCATTTTGCCATAGCTGCCTTCTGCAAGGTAAATGCTGTGGTTGTTGGCGTCAAATGCGCTGGTGACTTCGTATGCCACTTCGGGAGTGCCTTCGAGGATTACCCAGAAACCAACGTCGTTTTGGGTACCGGGAGCCACTACGTTTTCGCTTTGCGCTACACTCTCGTTTGCTTTTACGGTGATGCCGTTTGCATCCTGTGCCACGATGGTGTCGGTATACGCTTTACCAAAGAGGGTGCCGGAGGCGGAGGCGGTGATACCCCATTTTGCTACTCTTGCGGTATCAGATGCAGAGTCTTCGGTTGCGTATTTAGCAAAGGTTGTGCTAATTGCGCAAGTGGTGACCAGGCAAAGCATTGCCACAAGAGCTGCGATTTTCAAAAATTTGTTCTTGCCAAGTTTGAGTTTCATGATTTTTCTCCTTGTTTTAATATAATATTTTTATTTTTTATATTACCTTTTTTTGCAAAGGGAAATATAACGTGTGTGGTGCGCCATATTATACATGAGCGCAAGATAAAGAGAATTAGTTTTCGCTTTCGGGGTTTTGTGCGCCTTTATCGGCTTTTTCGGCTTTCAATGCGTCCAGTTCCGCTTTAAGTGCTTCCATGTCGCTGTGGTTTTTCGCATCGGTGATATGTTTGCGAACAAGCCAGATGACGAGGAAGGCAATCACGGGTACGGCGATGCAAATGATCAACCCCCACGGGGTTTGCATTCCAAGCATCACAAAACCAATGTAGTGAAGCTGAAATCCCGTCCAAACGCCAATGACGTTTTCTGCGGGAACGGGCAAGCGGTCTTCAATGTCGTTGTTGTCACCCTGCGTTCTGAAAAAGACATCTCCATCCTCTTCATATTTATCAATAATGCGATGCGTGACCACACTTTGATTTTTGCTTTCGGGATCAAAATAAGAAATGACTTGCCCGATTTCGATGTCGTCTGTGTCTGTGATTTTAACGACAATCAAGTCGCCGTCCAAAATCTCACATTCCATAGACTCAGTCAAAACAATCAGGGGGACGTGTTTGCCAAGAGCAGGCACTTTGTCCGGGTGAATTGCGCTTTTGAGAATGAGAACGCAGTTAAGTACTAAAATTGGCACCAAAATGAGAACAAAAACGATTGCGATAATACTAACAGTTTTTTCTGTCTTTGTTTGACCTAAAAAATGCTTTGATTTGTTTTCGTTATGCATCTTCTTCATTCTTTGGTTGTACTTCTCCTTTTTGTGCCATTCGTCTTGCCTTGCGTTTCTCTTTTGCGAGTTGTCTCTTATATTCTCTTTCTTCAAGCATTTGGTTATAAACCAAGTCAATACCGTCTTTTGCCACGCCTACGGCTGCAGGCTCGGTCACGCGAATGACTGTTGCAGAGGGCTTGATTTTCAAATCAGCTTGGCTGGCGTAGTTTTTGAAATCTCTATCAATGAATACGAATTCGCATACAATCTCGCCACGTTTGATGCTCATGCGAACCAAGCGGGTGGCGCCAATCTTGTAGTCTTGATAGTTTTTAGAGACGGTGCATTTTGCGCCCTCTTTGCTCAAAGCGTGTCTGGCGATGGCTTGGAAATACCCCTTGACTTCCGTGGAAAGCATGGCGTATTTTTCGTCAAATGTCAGTTGAGATTTGGAGAACTTCACCGCATTCTCGTCATCTACCTCAACCTCGGGCTCGACTTCCTCGGCATCTTCCACCGGTTCAAATACAGGTTCTTCCTCGAAGATGGGCTCTTCTGCCACAGGTTCTTCTTCCACGATGACCTCTACCATGGGAGCAATCTCGGGTTCGGGTTCAGCCACAGGGGCAGGTGCAGGAGGTGCCACAGGGGCAGGCGGAGGGGCTTGCTCGGAAGGACTTGCTTCCCTTTCCACAGGGACTTCCTTGATGACAGTCACTTCTTTGATGACTTGCTCCTGTTTTCTTTCAGTGTCGGCAGCAAAGTCACTCTTACGTTTGCCCATGCTTTCCGCCACCATGTCTCTTGCGATTACCAAAACGGCAAACAGACACAGAGAGCAAAGGAACAGCATAAACACGATGATGACTGTTTGAAGCATAATTTCCATAATGTTTCTCCTTAGTTTTAGACTCCATTTGTATCTATATCTTCTTTGTAAATGTTCATAAAAATAACTGTCGTATGTATAATATATGAACACTT
>JAGBWH010000218.1 GCA_017629925.1 Clostridia bacterium | reverse complement strand
TTCTTTGCGGTAATCACGATGGCACAGCTCGTGTGCATCTGCCACCTCAGCCCAATCTCAAAATCTTCGCCGGCGGACAAACTGTATTTCGCTATGGCAATGTGGCGATTTACGGCGCAGAAAACCCTTTGGTGACGCCGGAGGAACTCGGCATAGACGAGCATGACTGCAACATTGTTCTGCTTCACGGAGAGGTGAGAGATGGCGGCATCGAGGTGCAAAAATGGCAAAATAAAGGCGTGGACTACCTCGCCTTAGGTCATTACCATCGCTATGATAGTCAAACAATCGATCATCGTGGCAGTTATGTGTATGCAGGATGCCCCGCAGGACGTGGATTTGACGAATGTGGGCAAAAGGGCTTTGTGATGCTCACAGAAGAAAACGGACGGCTGACACATGAATTTATCCCTCTTCCAGGCCGTCAATTTCATACAGTGAAGGTGGATGTTTCCTCTGCGACTTCCCTGTTTGAGATGCAAAAAGAAATGCTGGACGCCACAAAGGATATCGACCCAAATGACGGGGTAAAGGTAGAATTGATCGGCGAGGTATCCCCCGCCTGCCTGCCCGATAAAGCGACGCTACAAGCCAAACTATCAAAGGAATTTTGGTATGCGCGCATCAAAGATAGCACCACCCTTGCTTTGGCTTCGGATTTGGCGTATGACACTTCCCTTCGCGGTACATTTATGCGCTGTGTGATGATAGGGGAGACAGACAGAGACAGGCGAGAGAGAATTTTGAGTTGCGGTCTAAAAGCCCTCAGAGGGGAGGCCATTGACGAATGAAACTGCTTGAAGCCTATATTGAAAACTTTGGGAAATTATCTCAATTTTCCTTTCATTTCAGCGATGGTATCAATGTGATATGCGAAGATAACGGCTGGGGAAAAACCACTTTCGCCGCCTTTATCAAAGCCATGCTGTATGGTTTGCCTGCTTCACGCTCAAAAGACCTGTTTGAAAATGAACGAGCCCGTTATATGCCTTGGCAAGGCGGTGTGTTTGGCGGTTGGCTGAGTTTTGAAGTGAAAGGCAAAGCCTATCGCATAGAACGGCGTTTTGAAGCCAAATCAGCCCAAGATACCTTTACGCTCATTGATCTTTCCACCAATACCCCCACAGACGCGTATCCGGACGCCCCCTTGGGTGTGGCGTTGTTTGGCATCGACGCTGCCGGATTTGAGAGAAGTACCTATATTTCCGAGCGTAGCGATTATGTGAAAGCGGATTATAGCGACGTGCAGGCAAAACTCGTGAATTTAGGCGACTTTGAAGATTGCGATAAAGCCATCAAAAAATTGGAAGAGCGCCGAAGATTTTATCGCCCCAGCTCTACCAGAGGAGAACTCGTAGAACTGAGAAAACAACTTTCAGCCTTGGAAGAAGAACTCCACCATGCAGAGATAGCGGCAAGAGAATATGCTATTGCCGCAGAAAAGCAACGTGTTTTACGCCAAGAGCAAAGAGAACTCATGGAGCAAAGCCAAGCCACCCACAATGAGCTTGACCGACTGCACAGAGGTCAACTTGAACAAACCTGCCGAGAGCAACTAAGCCTACTTGGCGAAGCGGTCGAGCGTGCCAAAAAAGACTTAGCGGATGCCGTGCCTGTTGCCCTTTCTGCAGAAGAAATCGGGCAAGTCGAAACCTCCGTTCAGTATTTAATCGCAAAAAACCAAGAAAAAACAAAGGCAGAAGAGGCAGAGCCTATCGCTCACGTTGCCGCACCTGAAAAATCCGAGAATGCGAATACACTTTTGCCTATTGGGATCACTCTGATTGGTTTTGCGCTTCTTTTGATGGGCATACTTTTTGCAGGTCTCCGTTTGCCTATGTTGATTTTAGGCGGTGTGCTTGTGGTGATAGGTGCATGGCTGTGGTCAAAAAACGCGATGGCAAAAAACGCTACCCCTATGCCAGCCGATCACACGCCGCTTTCCGCTACACCAGAGGTGGACGAAGCGGAGGAAAACGCCAAAGAGGTGCTTTCCCTCTTCCTTTTGGCATATCCCATCCCCGACACCCCCTCCCCTTCCCTTGATGCAGTGATGCTCCATCTTCATTGGCTAAAAGACCAAAAAGCCACATATCAATTGCTCCAAACAAGAGTGGAAGATGCCGAGCAAGCCCAAAAAGACTATGCCGCAGCTCACCCCATCATCGGGGGAGACATCCCTGCTACTCAGGACGACGAAGAAACCTTACAGGCTCGTTATGCCCTGCTTTCCGAGAAGCAACACGAACTTGTGAATGTACTGAGAGTGGTAGATAGCGATGTGGCTACCCTCGCCACAAAAGCGCAAACGCTGCCCGAACTTGAACAAAGCGTGGCGGATACAAAAGAAAAACTTGCCATAGCAGAAGAAAACTACGCTGTCATTGTGGCAACCATCTCCTATTTGGAACAAGCCAAGGCAGAGTTGACCGCAGGGTATCTCTGTGGGGTGCAAGACAAGTTTTCTGAGTATGTGAGTCTCATGGATTGTTTAGATAAAGAACTCGCATCCAAAACCTTTACGCTTACCCCCTCATTTGAAGTGAACGTGCAAAGCATGGGGCAATCGCACGATAGCATCACCGTTAGCCGAGGAACGAGAGATTTGCTTGCGCTATGCCTGCGCCTTGCCCTTAGCGATGCAATTTTTGAGGGAGAGGTGCCACCTTTGATTTTGGATGATCCGTTTGTCTCCTTTGATATTCATCGAATGAAAACCGCCCTCTCCTGCCTTGACGCGATGGCACAAAAACGACAAATGATTTATTTCACTTGTCACCAAAGCCGAGCCCCAAAACAAAACTAACCAAAAAAATACCGCCATAGGTGCTTTTGCAGCTATGGCGGTTTTGCCTTATACATCGCAGGTACGCTTCAAATATACAGCGAACCTATGAAAGTGTTTGATTTGTGTTTGTGTTACTGAGGCATCGCGTAAAGTTCTACCAGTTTGAGCAGTACCTCTACCATTTTTTCGAGGGAATGAACAGGAATATACTCTCTTTTGCCATGGAAATTCAGCCCACCGGTGGAGAGGTTGGGACAAGGCAATCCCATATAAGATAATCTCGCGCCGTCTGTTCCGCCACGAATGGGGCGAATCATCGGTTCTATGCCACAGGATTTCATGGCAATTTTGGCATTTTCAATCAAGTGCATATGAGGAAGGAGCACATCCGCCATATTGTAGTAACTATCTTTGACCTCGGCTTTGATACAACCGCCACCAAAGGACGCGTCAATATCTTCGGCCAATTTCAGAAAATGGGCTTTACGAGCTTCAAATGTCTTTCGGTCGTGGTCGCGGATG
>JAGBWH010000217.1 GCA_017629925.1 Clostridia bacterium | reverse complement strand
TTAGCAACAACGATTTTACAGCCTGCAGCAGCCATAGCTTCGGCTTCCACACGGCATTCGTCGCCTTCGGGGATGTTGGTTTTGATGACAACTTGAGACTCAGAGAGATTCAGCGCTTTTTTCATACGAGCAGCAGCATCCAAGAAGTTCTTGTCATAGGTGGAGTTTTCATCGTGCAGGCAGATGAAACCGATCTTGAAATCAGCGGGTACGGTAAAGTCAGCCGCAGATTCATCGATGGGGAGCAGGGAGTTGCTCATACCAAGGAGTTGGGGTTCTTCGTTGTCGGAGTTGTCTTTTCCACAAGATGCGAGGACGCCGACACACATAACGGCGACCAGGAGAAGTGCGAGAAGTTTCTTCATTTTTGTTTTCCTCCAAAATTTTTTATATTTTTACACGGGATACCCGTTGTAAACATAAGAAGCAAAATTATAGAGTAGACGGTGTAAAGAAGGTAAGGGAAGTATCTGTCATGCTTTCAATCATAGCCAAGGATTCGATACGCATACCGCTTGCACGAAGCCGATCGCCACCACCTTGGAATTTCTTTTCAATGGCAATCGCCGCACCCACAAGGGTAGCGCCTGATTGCTCGATAATACTTTTTAGCCCAATCAGCGCATTGCCGCAAGCCAAGAAGTCATCCACAATGAGAAATCTATCTTCGGCAAGAAGGTATTCCTTTGCCACAGCGGCAGTGTAGGTATTGCCGTGGGTAAAGGAGTCAATCTTTGCTGTATACACATCTTTTGATTGGTTGGCGGATGCATGCTTTTTCACAATCACAGCGTTTACGCCAAGCGCCTGTGCTGTCAGCGCCGCCAGCGCAATGCCGGAAGCCTCAATGGTAATGACCTTGGTAATGTGCTCGTTTTCAAAGAGACGGGCAATTTCCTTGGCACATTCACTGAGAAATGCAATATCTAATTGCTGGTTTAGAAAAGAGCCAACCTTAAGAATATTTCCGGGGAGCACCTTGCCCTCACGACAAATCTTTTCTTCTATTAAAAACATGGCGTGCCCTCCAAAAAAAATAAAGAACGGAACTGAAAAACGAATACGCCTATAAGTACGAGGGCGAGGTAGTTAACAATTCCGCTGTAAATCATGTCTTCATTATACACAATTTGAGCCGGAAAATCAATATGCGAACTTTTCTTATTTTTTTTGTTTTTTTGGCAAATCCATATCTATTTTGCACAAAAAAACAAAAAACGCGCCAAAAAAAGACACTTGTAGGTAAGCTCAAAATCGTTTGTGTGTATCTATTGGTTGCCGTCATGATCATATGCCTTGCAAAAACATTCTTTCTCGCCCGAAGGGCATATCGAACGCCGCAGGCGTATATCGAAAATCTCGCAAGGGATTTATATCGACGCGTGATTGTCCATCAAGGACATCACGCAAATCACGTTCTACCAAAAAGAGATAGCATTTTTGCTCAAAGTGGGGGTATATCTGTTGAAAAAGCGTCCTCAAAATGCTATACTGGATGTATCCTTAAAGGAGGAGCACCTATGAATGATTATGCGTTTGGCAATTTTTTATATAGTTTGAGGATGGAAAAGGGATTGTCTCAAGCGCAGCTTGGAGAATTGCTTGGCGTCACAAACAAAGCGGTGTCAAAATGGGAAAACGGCAGCGCAAAGCCTAACACGGCATTAATCCCGCGCATTGCAGAGATCTTGGGCGTGACCGTGGAAGAACTCTTTGCCTGCAAACGATTTGATAAAGACCGCGAACATGAAAGAGCCGGACGGTATTTGTCCGCGCTAAAACGAAAATACGCTTTCCTTTCTTCCGCTTTTTTTGCAGCCGCTCTTGTCGTTCTTCCGTTGCTTTTTATTGCTTTTTTCTCCATCATAACGGGCTTTGATCTGCAGGACAATGATGTATTAGGTGTTGTTGGAGTTTTTGTGTTTATTTTTCTCTATATCGTTTCGATTACGGCATTCGTCATTTACAAACTGAATTTCAGGTATGCCTTTACACCAACGGAAATGACGTATACGCCCGAGTTTGTTGGCTTGGTCAAAAAAGGAATGGTGGCATCCCTTGTGGCGTGGGGCGTGCTGTTTGAGTTAATGGCACCCGCCTATTGGCTGTTTTTTTACTGCTGTTCCAATGCTTACGCCTCAGATATCTGTCTTGCCATTCTATCGGTTTTACTTATCTTTCTGTTTGGCGCGTTTGTGTGCTTTATCAATGCCAAACGCTTGCTCGGCATTCACTTTTCTGATTATGCGCCCGAAGAGAGAAAACGGTTTTGTTTTGATGAGTTATCCAAAGGCAAGAAAATCGGCTTTATTTTGGCGATTGTGCTTTTGACACTCTATTTACCCATACGTCTGCTCGCCACATTTCAAATCGCTCTGCTGATGATCAGGTACGTGTTTCGGATTGTTTGGTTGGTGGTGGGGCTTCCTCTCATATTGCGCAGCATAAAAAAGACCAACAAAAAATAGAGCAAAATTCTTTGAAACCAAGGCAAGTGACTATACCACCAAGGAGGAAAATATGAAACGCATCATCTACCTAATATTATTTTGCACCATGCTCCTTTTGGGACTTTTTTGCCTATCTTCCTGTGGCGAAGAGGGGGCTACCCATTGGTACGGCAGTTACACCTACACGGTCAAAGATCACGAGGTGACCATCACGGGCTACACCGGTCTTGGCTCCCACGTCACCGTCCCCGACACCATCAAAGGTATGCCTGTCGTTGCCATTGACGGCGACTTTGGATCGGTGCTTGTAAAAGAACTGACAATTCCCGACAGCATAAGAAAAATCGGCGTATTGACATTTATGGATTGCACCGAGCTGGAAAAAGTGACCTTGGGCAGTGGCATACGCGACATCGGCCTTCACGCATTTGACAGCGAAAAACTGATATATAACGAGTACGAAGGGGGCAAATACCTCGGAAATGAGGAAAACCCCTACCTTGCATTGATGTCTGTGGCAAGTGCGGAGATAGAAACCTTTGTAGTGCATCCCGATACCGTCGTGGTGGCGGGCGGTGCCCTTCAGAGCTGCTATCGACTGAAGGAGATTTCGTTCCCCGACAAAGTGGCATCTTTATCGGATTGGGCTTTGCAGTATTGCACTTCGCTTGAAACCGTCCATATCCCTGCCAGTATGGAGTTTGTTGACTCATGGGCATTTGAGCGATGCGATGCATTAAAAAACATCATAGTGGATGCCGAAAATACCCATTACCGTTCTATTGAAGGCAGTTTGTTTTCCTATGATGGTACCCATATGGTGCGCTATGCCGTGGGGCAAGAGGTGCGCACCTACTATGTGCCTGACGGTGTGGTCTCTATTGGTAGCCGTGCGTTTGAGCGCGCGGACAATTTGCATGAGGTGGTGTTGCCCGATAGTCTGGAAAGCATCTCAGGCTGGGCATTTGACGATTGCCTGAATTTGAGAAGCGTTGAATTTGGCTCTTCTCTTAAGATTATTGGAAGTCAAGCCTTTCTCGATTGCGTCAGGCTCCTTGAGATTACCTTGCCCGACAGTTTGGAAGAAATTGAATACTGCGCGTTTCAAGGATGCGAGCGCTTGAAAAAAGTGACCATCGGCACGGGCGTCACCCGAATCGGACGCCGTACTTTTGCGGGTTGTATTGCCCTGGAGGAAGTGATTTTCCTTGACCCAACGGGCTGGAAGGCGCAACCCCTTGGATGGTCTACCGATAGCTACGACTTGAATTTATCCGATCCTGTGCAAAACGCCAAGTATATCACAGGCGAACACGTTGGCCGTTATTGGAGCAAAACATCTTCCTAAATCACATATAAGGAGACGAGAAAATGAAGCGTGCGCACCTTTTGAGACTGATGGCTTTGGTGCTGGTTTTGGCATCGGCATTACTGTTGCTCGTGGGCTGTATTCCCCATGACAAAAAATGGGCAAAGTTCAGACAACTCGACAGTGACGAAATCTATTATTTTGAAGTTGATTCGTCCAACTATTTTTGGTATGCCGAAAAGAAATCCTATGGGGAATGGGTAAAAGGTGAGGAGCGCACGCTCTTTACCATGGAATTTACAGGTGGCCACCACTACGATCCCCCTACCGACTGCATCCTTCGTTTCCACGATGAATACGGTAGCTGTATGGCGGAGCTGACCTTACATATGGACACCTCGACTTGGCATCGCACCAATTACAATAGCTCCCGCTGCAAAACCGCATCTGCCCCCGTGATATATATGGAAGAGCACCGAGCCCACATAGAAGGTCTGCTTGAGGGTATCGAGTTTGCAGGGACGCGCGTGGAAAAAATACAAAAAGAGGTGGCAGACCATGCCCCCGTGCAAGAGGAAATTATGCAATTTCTCCGTAGAGGAGAAGCCTTCCCCGTGTATATGTGCGAAGAGTTTGGGCTCTGGTATGATAATTCTCACATGACAGGCAAAATGCTGTTTGACGGAGAATGGAAGATCGTAGACTTACATGCAGAGGATGATGATACCCTGTGCGTTTGCCCAGACGGCAAATATAAAGGCTCGGAAATTGCCTTTTACTTTGTCTGCCAAGACGAAAATGGCTTTTATTTACTGGATAAGGCAACGGGTAAAACGGGCCGTCTTGTCGAAACCACGATTGAAACAGATCCAAGAAGAGACGATCCCTATTTTCAATTTCTTCTCCCCATCGACCGGCAGGGCAACCGCTACAAGTTGGTTTGCCAGTCATTGGGTCTTTCCTTTGACACCGAGACGCGCGACGGTGTCTGGGTGAGCGGTACCGACAGTATGCCTGTCTACGTAGAAATATCCTATTGGGGTGGGCTTGTGGTGTATGAAGAGAAAGGCGCATACAACTACCTGCTTTATTGCAGATTTGTGGAAATGATTGACGAAAGCACCGCCCGTTTTCAGGTGAATGAATACGAAGGCATCGTGCCGATCACCGAAATTATTTTGAAAAAAGTGCCCGTAGAGCCATAACCAACCTCTAAGCACAAAAAGGAGACACAAATGATAAAAAAAGCGATAACCTTACTGATGCTTTTGTCGGTTTGTCTTTCATTTGTCTCATGCGGAAGACCGTATGACGAAAGTTTACACTATCAAATTCAATATGTAGGAAATGAAAACGGCGATCCCTGTCACCTCATCTATCAAGGCGAAACCTACCTATATGCGGGCCCGCTCTCAACCTTTCACGTCGATGATGATAAACAAAACGACGTTATACTGAGCTGGAACGGACACAGATATTGGGGATACGTTGATGTTTACTGGTCAGATACAGAGCAAAATCCTGTGTTTATCTACCGCACGCGCGCCGGGGGGCCGGTATATTTCCATGAAGATTACGATTATAAAAAAGATACTTTTGTGATAGGCGACAGTGGTGCGGAGATGGTTTTGGAAGATATATGCGATGCAAAAGCATATACCATTAAAGCAGAGCAGACCACGCAAGTGACCATATCTTCAAAACAATATCCCCGTATCAAACTTCACCTATGTTTGACATATGCCGAAAATCAATGGTATCTCTCTTTTGAACCGAACTTACTTTCTCCTTGGTTTGAAGTTTCGGATGCCTTCGTGCAACTTTTATCTCAAAACGGCATCATTTGAGTGTTTGCATATGCATTACTTTTGACATAAAAACCTCCTGCAGTAGAAATTTTTATTCTACTACAAGAGGTTTTTTTATTCAATGTCCGTTTTTATGGGTTCAGTTCAATGTCTCTGGGGCTTGTTTTTTCATTTACCTAATGACCGAAGAATGACGATAGATGTAAAATTCCTCTTGGCTGGGCATCCACTTCTTTTCCTTTTCGGGGAAGGTCGCATCAAACGCCTCGACAGCATTGGTGTCCTCGCAACAGTCGGCGGCGGTGGAGGGAATATACATCCACTTTCTACCGTCAAGCGCGCCCGGGATAAGTTCCGCCACGAGCAATGCCGTTGGGAAGTTGCCGTCCACGATAAAACTGACGTTTTTCTTTTTGCAACTCACGAAGCCGCGGCTGACGTAGTTGCCTGGATTGCCAAAATTGATATTCACGTCGTAGCCCATCTTTCGAGCCACATCAAAGGAATGTTCGATGAGCAGTTTGCCGAACTTTTGCCGTTGGTATTCGGGGGCAACGCAAAGTGGCCCGAAGGAGAGAATGTCTTTCCTTTCACCGTGCTCGTCCTCAAGCCATGCCTTGGTATACATAATGTTGCCGATTATTTTGCCGTCAAGCTCCAGCACGAATGCAAGCTCAGGAATGAAATCGGGATGCGAGCGCATCATGTGAACGAAGTAATGCTCGTCCGCACCAGGCTTATAGACGTTCCAAAACGCTTCGCGCGTCAGTTCTTCTACTGCTCTGTAGTCTTTTTCTGTTTCTTGTCGTATCGTCAAATTTTTCATTTTTTAACCTCCAATCATACAGTCATAAATCTATCCGATGAAAAGTTTGGTGAGAATGATAGCCAATCCTCGGTTATGCTACCATTTCTTTTGATTTGGTGCTTTCTAAACACCACACCGCAGCAAGTATATTCAAGCCGTAGCTTCTCAATACAGTATATCACAAAATGGTGCTTGTTTCAACTCTTTTATGGCTTTGCGCTTTTTTTGTGCAGTTTTCTATTTTGTGAGGTGCCAAGGGCTCTTTTTTGTGTTGCTCTCCATGTGACTCAAGACGTTTTTTATTGGCTCGCCTTGTTTTATTCTTGAAAACGGTTCTATTTTGTGCTATAATCAACGCATAGATGAGATTTTTACAATCATCGCATCATTAGGGAGAGCAAGATGAGTTACAAGCCAGGGATAGATCATATCAGTAGTGTGGCGCACATATTGCAAGGCAAACGCATAGGGTTGCTCACCAACCCATCGGGTGTCAATGCGCAAATGCAGGCCACCATTGATATTTTGGCACAGCATTTTGAGTTAACACGTTTGTTTGCGCCTGAGCATGGCATCAGGGGCGAACTACAAGCGGGGGCGTTCGTTTCGTCCTACACAGACAGTCGTACAGGGCTTGAGGTGGTATCACTTTATGGCGAAAATCGCGCAGATGCTTTGCATGGTATTGACTGTATGGTCTATGACATTCAAGATTTGGGGTTGCGCCATTTTAGTTACCCCTACCTTATGGCGGATATGATGAAGGCTTGCGCCAAATGCGGCATACCTTTTGTGGTGCTGGACAGATACAATCCCTTCGGGCTTGAGGCGGTATCGGGCAACTTGTTTGATAACCAATACAGTTGCTCCGTCGGTGGCTATTCTCTACCTACCCAATATGCGTTAACTGCGGGCGAGCTGGCGCAATACATCAATGTTGTCTTTGAAGTGGGGTGCGAGCTGTATGTAGCGCCTTGTTTAGGGATTAGTCGAGAGAAAACCTATAGAGATTACCAGCCGCTTTGGATTCAGCCCAGCCCCAACTGCCCCACCTTTGACACAGCCACCTGCTATATTGGCACGGTGCTGTTTGAAGGCACGAATGTCTCCGAGGGCAGAGGCACAACCAGACCATTTGAGCTGATTGGTGCGCCTTGGATGAAAAACAACGAGGTGGCAGACAAGATGAACGCCATGGATTTGGGCGGTGTGGTATTTCGCCCCGCCTACTTCACGCCCACCTTTTCTAAATATCAGGGAGAGTTGTGCCGCGGGCTACAAATACACGTGACCGACGCCACACGCTTTGAACCATATCGCTGTGCGCTATGGTTGCTGGATACCATCAAAACCATGCACGACGCCTTTGCGTTCACCAAAATGAACGACCGCGACTATTTTATTGACTCACTTGCCGGCACCAACGCTTTGCGCTCTGCCGACTTTGCGCCCGACCAATACATCACGCAGCAAAAACCTTTGCTAGAAGAGTTTAAGGCCAAAACCGAGGTCTTTCATCTCTATCACTAAGTTGTTGCCTTTGTTTGTGTGTATTAAAACTATATATCTTCAAGGAGATAAAATGACCGAAGTAGTAGCAGCCCTGATATGGCGGGGCAACAAATTCATGATATGCCAACGGCCGGCGCACAAGGCGAGAGGACTCCTTTGGGAATTCGTTGGAGGGAAGGTCGAGACGGGCGAAACAAAAGAGCAAGCACTCATCCGCGAGTGTAGGGAAGAACTCAATATTCTTCTTTCTGTTGGCGGTAT
>JAGBWH010000216.1 GCA_017629925.1 Clostridia bacterium | reverse complement strand
TTACGAACAATAATCGTAACCCCTACCTCAAGGGTAGTTGGTCGATGGATTTAGGTGAAGAACAAAAAAGAAAGGGGATATGTCAAAAATACCCCAAAATAGAATACAACTGAAAAAGCACTGCTTTCGCAGTGCTTTTTCTCATTCTGTTAGCATGTTTAGCCACGTTTTGGTGAGCAGGCGGTCGGGGACAAGTTTGAAAAGGACGTGTTGCAGTTTGGTGTACCAGTTGACAACACACATGGTTTTGCCTTTTTTGCTTGCCGCAAGGCATTTTTTGACCACCATGTCCACATTGAGTTTGGGTTTGAATTGTTTGGGGTGGCGGTTTGGTGTGTTCATCAGCCCGTCAAGCAGAGGGGTGTCGACCCAGCCGGGGCAAAAACAAGTGGCGCGGATGCCGTATTTTTCAAGCTCAAAGTTGAGGGATTTGGTATAGTGCAAAACGAACACTTTGCTCGAAGAGTAGGTGTTAAAATAGGGAAGGGGCGTAAAGCACGAGCCACTACCGAGCGTGATGATGCGACCGCCATGGGGCATATAGGGGACGGTCATTTTGGTGAGCAAAACCGTGGCCTTGACATTGAGGTCGATGGTGGTGGAAATTTGCTCCTCGGTGAGTTCATCAAATGCGCCAAAATCTCCCCTGCCGGCTGAGTGGATGAGATACTGTACGGTGGGGGTGTATTGCGCCAAGGCGTCCTTGATAGAGGCAAGGCCTGCGGGGGTGGATAGGTCAGCGGTGATGATTTTGGCATTGATGCCAAGTTCGCTTGCGGTGGCATCCAGCGCCGTTTTTCCACGGGCAATAAACCAAAATTCATCTACCTCTCCGCTTTGATGCAGTTGCTTTGCAAATGAGCGTCCAATGCCGCTCGATGCTCCTGTGATGATGGCGATTTCCATATAGCTGTCTCTTTTCTGTTGTGTTATCCCTTTGTGCGGTGATGGCAGGTAGGGGGTTCTTATAGTATATCATACAGCGCAAAAAAAAGCAAGGTCAACGCCTCTCGCCAAAAAAGAAAATGCTTACGATAGAATTGACGGCAAGTGGGGAAGAAAGAACGCTTTTTTTGAAATTACCAGCATTTATCATATAAATTATGGTTGACAAATGGGGAATATTGTGCTATAATCACCATAGTTAACTATAAAATAAAGAAAGAGGTACTTAAAAATGGCATCTTTGAAAGAATTGCTCCAAGAATTTGTCAACATGGATTACTCCGAACTGCTCGGCATCGCTCAATCTTCTTTGTCCGACGTTCTCCCCGTTTTCAACCAAATCGCTGACGACGGCGAAGGCATTGGCCTCGTAATCCCCTTCATCTGCACCAGCCTTGCAGTTGACGGCAAATTCACCGAACTGGAATACAAATTCCTGTGCGACCTCATCGGCAATATCGACTATGCTACCGCTCGTGACGCTGTTCAATCCAGCTACAACGACGAAAGCATCAACTTGGTTGACCAAGTTATCGACTCTTGCCCCGATGATCTCAAAGCAACTCTGCTGACCTTCTGCACTGCATTCCTCGCAGTTGATGAAACCATTTCTCGTGAAGAAGTTGCTTTCATCACCAAGTTGATTGGCTAATTTGCTTACATCGAAAAGCCTTGCACAATATCTGTGCAAGGCCTTTCTTTTTCTCTTTGAATGCGAAAAAAATAAAGGGGATTTCCTGTTTTTTAGGAAACCCCCTCGTTTTTTTGGTAAAAATAGAGGAAAAGATAAAAACGAATTTTCGTTTTCTATCAATATGCTTTGCCCCAGAATACAAGTTTTGTGGCGGGTTTGCCGCAGCACACACAAGTATCTCCGATGGGGGCTTGACCGAAAGGAATACAGCGAGACGTCACGTCTGCCTTTTCTTTTAGTGTTTCTTCGCACGCGCGGTCTCCGCACCACATGGCTCTGATATAGCCTGATTTTGTGGAAGCAATCTCGATGAGTTCTTCCATCGTGTGGGCGTTTTCGGTGCGGTTTTCTCTGTTTTGCAATGCTTTTTCAAAGAGAGATTTGGTGATGTCTTTTAGTTGTTCTTCCACCACTCTTTCAAGGTCAGCGAGAGGAGTGACGATCTTTTCTCTATTGTCGCGACGAACGATCACGCATTGACCTGCTTCTATGTCTCTGGGGCCGATTTCCACACGAAGAGGAATACCCTTCATTTCGCACTCGCTAAACTTCCAACCGGGTGAATTGTCGGTATAGTCGGCATCGGCTCTGAATTTCACGGCAAGTCTTGCGCGGATATCTTCTGCGGCTTCCATGACACCGGCTTTGTGCTGTTGCACGGGAATGACGATCACTTGAATGGGGGCAACGGCAGGAGGCAATACCAAACCGCTATCGTCACCATGCGTCATGATGATACCGCCAATAATACGGGTAGATACGCCCCAAGAGGTTTGGTGAGGATATTTGAGGGTGTTGTCACGGTCAAGATATTGAATATCGAAAGCACGCGCAAATCCATCACCGAAATAGTGGCTCGTACCACCTTGGAGTGCTTTGCCATCGTGCATCAAGGCTTCAACCGTGTAGGTTGCCACGGCACCTGCAAATTTCTCTTTTTCTGTTTTTTGACCTCTCACCACAGGCATACCGAGGTCGTTTTCGAAGAAATCTGCATAAATATCGAGCATACGAATGGTTTCTTCTTTGGCTTCCTTGGCGGTAGCGTGCATGGTGTGTCCTTCTTGCCACAAGAATTCGCGACTGCGCAGGAAGGGACGAGTGGTTTTTTCCCAACGAACAACGCTGCACCATTGGTTATAGAGTTTGGGCAGGTCTCTGTATGAGCGAATGATATTCGCATAATGCTCGCAAAACAGGGTTTCGGAGGTAGGACGAACGCAAAGCTTTTCTGTGAGTTTTTCGCTACCACCCATAGTTACCCATGCCACCTCAGGCGCAAAGCCTTCCACGTGATCTTTCTCTTTTTGGAGCAAGGATTCGGGAATGAACATAGGCATATACACGTTTTGGTGACCTGTTGCCTTAAAACGCGTGTCAAGCAATCTTTGAATGTTTTCCCAAATGGCATAGCCGTAGGGGCGAATGATCATGCACCCCTTGACGCTTGAATAGTCAATGAGGTCTGCTTTTTTGACAATATCTGTGTACCATTGGGCAAAGTCTGTATCTCTGTCGGTAATTTGTTCAACAAATTTTTTGCTACCTTCAGCCATTTCTTTTTTTCTCCTATATAACAAAGTAATCTACAAAGCATATTATAATAGAAAAGACCTTTATTGTCAATATAAAAAAGGCAACTTTCTGCCATGGAAACCCACCATAAACAGAAAAAGTATCATTTTTATCTTGAAAAATCAGACGATTGTTGCTATAATAGCAATGTGTTTGTGTATCTCTAAAAACCGCACACAGCGGAAACTGAAAAGGAATATCATGTCTTATTTAACGATGTCCGGCATTGCGCTGGAAAACGAATATGAAAAAGAGCGCGCGAAATTCTCCGCCCTCATGGCACAAAACCTACAGCTTGACCTATCCAGAGGCAAACCCAGCGTGGAGCAACTCGATTTAAGCGAAGGGATGCTTTCCGCTCCCCTCACGGGAGAAGATTGCATCACAGAAGAAGGTATTGACTGCCGAAACTATGGTCTCTATGAAGGACTTCCTCAAATGCGCCGTCTGTTTTCGGAACTGACGGGTGTGCCGGAGGCGCAAATACTGGTGGCGGGGAATTCTTCTTTGGCGTTGATGTACGATACCATTTCTCGCGCCATGATTTTCGGGCTTGCCCCGTCTCCTCGCCCTTGGTGCTTTGAAGAAAAACGGAAATTTATCTGCCCAGCCCCCGGCTACGATCGCCATTTTGCCATTACCCAAAGATTTGGCTTTGAACTCATCACGGTGGATATGACCGACACAGGTCCTGATATGGATACCGTCGAGCGACTTGTGGCAGAAGATCCCACCATTAAGGGCATTTGGTGCGTGCCGATGTATGCCAACCCCACAGGCGTGACTTACAGCGACGAGACCGTTCGCCGTTTGGCAAAAATGAAAACCGCCGCCCCTGATTTTATCATCATGTGGGACAATGCCTATTCCATCCACGATCTTGATGCGGATGGCGACAAACTGCTTGATATTTTCTCAGAGGCAGAAAAATACGGCACCGAAGACCGCATTTTTTATTACACATCCTTCTCTAAGGTCACCTATGCGGGTGCCGCCGTTGCGATGATGGCAATGAGCATCAATAATATCAATATCATGCGCCCCATTCAGGCGGTACGTACCATTGGTTATGATAAAATCAACCAACTTCGTCACCTGCTCTTTTTGAAGGATGCAGAGACCACCCGCGCGCATATGAAAAAGCACGCCAAGATTGTGCTCAGGAAATTCAGAATTCTCTACGATGTCCTTCAAAAAGAATTGGGCGACAAGGGCATTGCCGAGTGGACGAACCCGCGCGGCGGATACTTTATCAGCATGAACACCATGGACGGTTGCGCCAAACGCACCTGCGAGCTTTGTCAAATGGCAGGTGTCATACTCACCCCTGCGGGTGCAACGTTCCCCTATGGCATAGATCCCCGCGACCGCAATTTGCGACTTGCGCCCACCTATCCCGTCGACGAAGAATTGGTAAAGGCAGGACAAGTGCTCGCCTGTGCAACAAAATTGGCAACGCTGGAAAAATTACTGCAAAAAAGAGCGTTTTGATTTTCATTTTTCCTCGAAAAATAGTGATTGACCATGTGCGCAAGCCCCTTCTTGCTATCTGTGTGAGTTTTGCATGCCAAGCGACAATATCTATGCATAGAAGACACTATTTCTCACACAATAAATAGAAAAAATAAGAGGTAAATATCATGCCACAAAGCAAAATCAACCATCGCAAATGCGCCATTATTGGCTGCGGAAACGTAGGTGCAACGATTGCCTACACCTATACGATGTCAGGGCTTTTTTCGGATATCGTTTTGATAGACCTTGATGAAAAGAGAGCAGAAGGGGAGGCAATGGACCTGTCCCACGGCGTGCCGTTCCTTTCTCCCGTGACCATCAAGGCAGGTGGATATCCTGACCTTGCGGATGCTTCCATTATCGTTATTGCTGCAGGGGCGGCGCAAAAAGAAGGGCAAACAAGACTACAACTCCTTTCCGCCAATTTGCGCGTCTTTTCTTCGATTGTC
>JAGBWH010000215.1 GCA_017629925.1 Clostridia bacterium | reverse complement strand
GTGCTTTCTGTGGGAGTTCGCAATGGTTTCATTTTGCTATCCTTTCTTTTGATCGTTAAAGTTGAACGTGAGACGCCATGATACTCTCCCCGTGAATGGTGAGCATTCCATAATAGGCACGAGTGTCACCTAAACTGCCGGGGTTAAACACAGCCATGAGCCTACCGCCGATTTGTGCAGAGTCATAGGCATCGTAGGGCTGGTGTGTGTGGCCATATAAAATCATGTCTGCACGGTGCGCTTCCCCTGTGATGAGAAGGTCATCGAGAGAATGTTTTACGCCATATAAATGGCCGTGTGTCATAAAGATGCGGTGGCCTTCGAGGACAAGGAGGCGCTCTGCGACAAATGCAGTTTCCGCCTCGCTTTCGCGCAGATCATCGCAATTCCCACAAACCGCATAAAGGGGGAGTGCGGGATTTTGACAAAGAACGGAAAGTATATCTTTTGCACCATCCCCTAAAAAAATCAAACCTTTCGCATCAGGATGGCGTAAAATCACTTGGGCAAGCCTGTCGGCTCTGCCGTGAATATCGGAGACGATGATGTATTGAGCCATGAGAAATACCTTTTTTGCTTATGATTTTTTCACCATTTTCACACCTTCACATATACTAAAAGAAAAAGGGTATGTAAAGGAGGTAAACATGAGAATAGACCGCGCAACACTTAATGCACTACTCGCGCTCGATGATGTAACGCTGTGGGGCAAAATCGTGGCGTTGGGAGAAAGCAAGGGGTTTGCTTTGCCAAAAACACCACCGCCCCCTGCAGAAATGCAAAAATTAAGGGAGGTTTTGCGAAATCCTGAGAGATTTGATATGGCTACTGCCCTCAAAATCATCAACGATCACCGCAAAAACAATCGCCATGGATGAGAAAAAAGCATCCGGAATGTCTGCCATATTAAAAAGAATAGCGGAGCACCCCGAAATGATATCGGGGTTGCTTTCTATGCTTGATTTCACCCAAAAGGCAGCAGTTCAAGAAGAAAAAGTGCCAGCCGAAAAAACAGAAGAGTCGCCCCTTGGTCTTTCTTTTTCAGAAGATGATTTGTCATTTTCACCTGAGGAGATGACAAAGGCAGCATCCGCCCAAACACCCTCGCACCATACATCTCACCGCAAAAAAGATATCCTATGCGCCATTAAACCCTATGTGTCAAGTGCAAAACGTGCCAGAATTGATCGTGTTTTGCAAGCGGCTGAACTTGTATTCGTTCTAAAAGGCAAATCATAAGGAAGGAGGACGCCTATGTATATGAGAGAAAACTTGCCCACCGAAGAAAAGGTAACGGAATTGCCTCCGCAATATGACGGGCTATTATTTCGCGAGGAGCAAGCGGAGGAATGCCCAGAGGAAGATGTGGCAAACACGCCAAAAGAGGGGCATCCCTCAGGTGAAAAAGCCACACCTGCATGGCTGAAAAAAGCCGAAAATTGGCTATCGAAAAGTCCATTCAAATCTGTGTTATCACTTGATTTTTTGGTGGTGGCTTTTGCTGTGCTTATTCTTTGCGATGACCAAAATGACGATGATCTGATATGGCTTGTGCTACTATTGCTCTTATCAAGATAAATACATATCTTTTTATCTATCAATGAAAGAACGAGAAAATGTCCATTTGGTTGGTTTCAGACAATTTATCCAGCACACCGCCACGGCGGAGTGTTTCGATGACCGTTTTGGATAGTCCTGCACGAGCACGAAGATCCTCAATAGAATAGATTTCACCCGCTTCCCTTGCCTCGGCTATCTTTTGGGCAGCTGTATCCCCTACCCCACTAAGAGAAGAAAATGGCATTCTAATTTTGCCATCCTCAGGCAGATAGTATTTCGCATCCGATTTATACAGGTCAGGGGGCAGGAAACGGACGCCACGCATCATGGCTTCATACACAAGCTGCATACAAGTCAGTTGCTCTGCCTCTTTTTGTGTGGCGTCTGTGCCTTTCTTTTCAAGTTCGGCAATCAAGTCCTTGACTTGGCGTTTTCCGCCCATGACCACCTCGGCATCAAATCCACCAGGAGCGACAGACAAATATGCCGCATAAAACTCCATAGGATAGTGGATTTTATACCATGCGAGCCGAATGGCAGACATGACATAAGCGGCGGCGTGGGCTTTGGGGAACATGTATTTGATTTTTTTACAAGAGCCTATGTACCAATCAGGCACGTCATGCTCGCGCATGGCGGCTTCTTGTTCGGGTTTGAGCCCCTTACCTTTTCGGACGTCTTCCATAATGGAGAACGCCATACTGGGCTCAAGTCCATAGCGAATCATGGTGAGCATGATAGAGTCACGGGTACCTACGACTTCGGAAATCGTACAAGTGCCATCCAAAATGAGATCTTTTGCATTGCCCAGCCAAACGTCGGTGCCGTGTGTGAGCCCTGAAATTTGAAGTAGGTCGGCAAAGTTTTTAGGCTTAGCATCTTGAAGCACACCAATAATGAAATGGGTGCCAAGTTCGGGCAATCCCCATGTGCCAAGGGGGCAACCGATATCCTGTTCTGTCACACCCAGCGGTGCAGGAGATGCAAAGAGGTCATAAATGGCTTTATCGTTCATATTCACGTCCAGCACGGAGGTGTTGGTGTATCGCTCGAGCATTTTATACTTGGTTGGCATATCATGACCGAGCTCGTCCAGTTTCAAAATCGTATCATGGAGATAGGAGAACTGGAAGTGGGTGGTCACAATGTCCGAATTTGGATCGTCTGCAGGGTGTTGCACAGGGCTAAAATCATAGATGGAGTATTCCGTGGGCACAACGATGATACCACCTGGATGCGGACCTGTGGTGCGCTTCACGCCGACTTGACGGCTATCCATATACTCCACATGGGCACGAGGCAAGGAAACGCCCTTGTCCTCAAGGTATTTCATGATAAACCCATAGGCAGTTTTGGAGGCAAGTGTGCCAATCGTGCCAGCTCGGAACACATGACCTTCGCCAAAGAGTTCTTCTGTGTATTTATGGACACGCCCCTGCACGTCACCTGAAAAGTTTAGGTCAATATCGGGCGATTTATCGCCATGGAAGCCAAGGAAGGTTTCAAAGGGGATATCGTGGCCGTCGTTGAGCATCAAAGTGCCGCAATGGGGGCAGTTTTTATCGGGCAAGTCAAAGCCAGAGCCCACCGAGCCATCTAAAAAGAATTCGCTATACTTGCAGTTGGGGCACCGATAATGAGGGGGCAAGGGATTGACTTCCGAAATGCCCGCCATAGATGCCACAAAGGATGAGCCAACAGAGCCTCTTGAGCCTACGCTATATCCAAGGCTTTCGCTATATGACACCAATTTCTGCGCAATCATATAGAGCACGGCAAATCCGTGGGTGATAATCGAGGACAGTTCTCTATCCAGTCGTTTTTCAACGAGTTCGGGCAGAGGATCGCCATACCACTGGTGGGCGCGCTCGTAGCACATTTTTTTCAGGTCCTCGTCTGCCCCCGGAATAGAGGGCGTATATACCCCATCGGGAATAGGCAAAATATCCTCGATCATATCAGCAATGAGGTTGGTATTCTTGACGACCACACGGTAGGCTTCCTCTTCGCCAAGATACCTACATTCATCGAGCATCTCGTCGGTGGTGCGGAGATAAATGCCTACATCTTTGTCAGCATCAGACATTTTCATGCCTTTGAGCAACACTTTGCGGAAAAGTTCTTCCTCACGGCTGATAAAGTGGGCGTCGCAGGTAGCCACAACAGGCTTGCCCAATTTTTTACCCAATGCCACAATTTTGCGGTTTATGTCTTTGAGTGCTTCGAGGTCGGAGACTTTTTGACTATCAATTAAAAATTGGTTATTGCAGAGGGGTTGGATTTCGAGATAATCGTAAAAATCTGCAATTTCTTCGATATCGTTTTCTGCCATATTATCTAAAATAGCGCGGTAGAGTTCACCTGCCTCGCAGGCAGAGCCAATCAGCAGCCCCTCGCGATGATGTTCGAGCAAACTCTTGGGAATACGGGGAAAACGGCGATAGTAGGAGAGATAGCTCTCCGATACCAATGTATATAGGTTTTTCAGCCCCGTTAAATTACGGGCGAAAATGATCATGTGGTAGGTCGGTAACTTTAAGGGATCTGCTTTTTCACTCATGATATTGTTGAGTGCATCAAAGCTCGGTACGCCCTCGTCACGAAGCCTTTGTTGCATACGGAAAAAGATGTGCGCCAGCATGGCGGCATCATCCGATGCGCGATGGTGATGAAAATCGCCCAGTCCATAATGCTCTGCGATGATATCCAGTTTATGGCGATTGAGTTCGGGGTTGACATAGCGAGAGAGTGCAAATGTATCCAGATATGTGTTGGTAAAAGGAATACCAAGCCGCTCGGCAGCGGCACGAACAAAGCCAGCGTCAAAGTTGGCGTTGTGCGCAATGAGCATTCTATCTCCCACAAACGCCAAAAAGTCAGGGAGTGCCTCTTCAATGGAAGGGGCATCTGCCACCATATCATCCGTAATAGAGGTAAGTGCGGTGATTTCCTCGCTGATGGGGGTATGGGGATTGACAAAAGTTTGGTAGGTATCTTTGACTTCTCCGTTTTGAATGAGCACAGCGCCAATTTCAATGATGCGGTCATGTTGAGCATTTAGACCTGTTGTTTCAAGGTCAAAGACAACCATTTCTGCATCAAAAGAAGGGGTGTCACTCCCATAAATCGCACGGGCATTGTCGTTGACAAAATAGGCTTCCATGCCATAGAGAATTTTGATGTCGGACTTGGTTTTGCGCTTCATTTTGAGAATTTCGGGAAAAGCTTGCACATTGCCATGGTCGGTAATGGCAATGGCTTTATGCCCCCATTTAGATGCCAAAGAGAGCAGTTCATCAGGACGAATTAAAGCGTCCATTGTGCTCATGGTGGTGTGCAGATGCAATTCTACACGCTTCTCGGGTGCATCATCTGTGCGCAAAATTTTCTCGATTTTCGCAATACCACGGGGTTGGACCACAGGCTCATCATCAAAGCGGTCAATGATAATTCTGCCTGATACGGCAATATGGTCGCCTTCTTTGAGACTTTTTTGCCATGAAGTTTCCACAAAATCACCAATGGATTTCACGAAAATAGAGGATGCACCGTCTGTGATGCCTACATGAACGGTGATGCGGTCGCCCGCACGGTTTTCTTTTGAGGTAATTGAAAATACCGTACCCAGTACCACGGCGTTGGTTTTTGTGCCGGAAATCATGCCAATGGCGGTGGGCTCGGAAATGGTAAACGGATCCCCCATGACAAATTCAGGGTTGCGTGTATCATAGAGATAACAACCACAGGAAAATGTGGTGCTATCAATGGTTTCAAACTGATGTATTTGGTCGATCAAACCTGTCACGCGTGGTAGTTTCGGTCTTTCGTCTTCCACCGATGCAGCGCCTTCGCCTACCTTTTTCCGTTCTCTTTTGGAGGCTTCAATGGCTTGGCGGTCATATTCTTCTTCCATTTTCCGTTGGTCTTCGAGGCGACGAGCGGTTTTTTCGGCGGCATCTTTTGCCTCGACCACCTGAACCTTCACGCGCAAACCAAAACGGCTGAAAATGATATTGGATATAATCGTTTCTGTGCCTGTGTCTCTGACAATCCCTACACCTGCTTGCAGGAAAGGAATTTCTATTTTGACAAGGTCATCTGTGACATGATAACGCGCACCATAAAAAAAGCCAGGCGTAGCCCCACCCACACGCTCGGCTTCTTCTGCAATTTCAGGCATACATTCCGAAGAAAAAAGCGAGGCGGGATAGTGCGGAAAAATACGGAAAGAAGCCGCACTATATAGGGTGCGGCATTCCTCTTCGATGGCATAGAGTGTGTTTTGATTGACGAGGTCGTCAAATTCCAAAGTGACTTCCACGCGCATGGGATCCTTTTGATAGCGGGCGGTGCATTGCTTGGCTTTTTCGAGCAACGCGCGCTTGTCCGACGTGGAGGGGGTATATTTTTTGAAAATATCAAAAAATCGTTTGATATCTTCCATCTGTCTTCGTCCTTTCATGGAAAATGGCTATGACCATCTTCCTGCTTTTTTTCCTTCTTCTCTGATGATGTGGATTTCTCTTACAAGAGCATCAATGATTTGGCTTTGAGGGTATTTGCCGAGAATTTCGCCACCTCTGAACAGCAAGGCTTCGTCCACGCCACCCGCAATGCCCACATCAGCTTCCCTTGCTTCTCCGGGACCATTGACCACACATCCCATAAGTGCTACCTTAATGGGCAGGGTGCGTAGCCCTTCGCTGTCAATTCTGGCTTCAAATTCTTTACATAATGCCAAAAGGTCAATTTTTGTGCGACCGCAGGTAGGACAGGAGACGATATCTATTTCATTTCTACCCATATCGAGGGTGTTTAGAATAGAGAATGCCGCCTTTACTTCCTCTACGGGATCTGCGGTAAGCGACACTCGAATGGTATCTCCCACGCCTTCTGCCAAAAGCGTACCAATCCCAACAGCGCCTTTGATGATGCCCTTTTCAGCCCCTCCTGCTTCGGTGACACCTAAATGGAGAGGATAAGGCGTCATTTGTGCGAGTAGGCGGTTGGTGGCAATCATAGTAGGCACATGAGAGGATTTCACAGAGAGCACGATATCACAAAAATCAAGTTCTTCCAAAATCCTGACGTGGCGCATGGCGCTTTCTGCCAATGCCTCGGCAGTAGGCCCGCCGTATAAGGCAAGCAAGTCCTTTTCAAGCGAGCCGGAATTGACACCAATGCGAATGGGAACACCTCTACTCCGGCAGGCTCTCACCACCGCCTCTGTTTTCTCTCTGCTCCCAATGTTGCCCGGGTTAATGCGAATTTTATCCACCCCTGCGGCGAGCGCCTCAAGAGCAATTTGATAGTCAAAATGGATGTCTGCCACAAGTGGAGTGCTTACCCCCGCTTCTTTTAGGTAGGAAAAGACGGAGGCTGCCGATTTGGTGGGCACAGCCAAGCGAATCATTTGGCATCCTGCTTGCTCGAGTGCCTTGACTTGCTCCAAGGTAGCAGCATCATCGGAGGGATCGGTATTGGTCATTGATTGCACCAAAACAGGGGCATTTCCACCCAAGGTGAGGTGACCGACTTTGACAGGTCTTGAACCTCTCTTTTCCCAGTTTTTATCCATTTCAAATATCCTTTATATCAGTTTAATAACATCCTTAATTGTGACAAAAATCATCAGGCCAAAAAGTAGCATTAGTCCAATC
>JAGBWH010000214.1 GCA_017629925.1 Clostridia bacterium | reverse complement strand
TTTGGCTGGCTTCTGTGTTTTCGCTCTCCCCCGCAGCGTCTGCCATGCTCGCCTCGCTTTTTTGCGCTTCGCTTTGCGCAGTTTCCTTTTATTTGATGGCGTGTGGACTGTCTGTCAGTCGCAGAAGCGCTTGTCTGACCGCTATTTTGTATGCGCTCAGTTCATATAGTTTTGTGGCGTTTTTATTTGAAGGTGCATCTACCCTGCTTTTGATGCTCCCCCTCGTTATTTTGAGTTTGCATTGGCTGATAAAACGCCTTTTAGCATTTCCTTTCGCCTTGGCACTTTCCCTTGCCTTTGTAGCCGATATCCGCACCGCCTGGATGTGCCTTATGGGTGCGGTAATTTGGTTTTTGTTTGAATACTTTGGACAAGCCGAAAAAGAAGAGCGCACACCTTTCCTTACACTACTCCCTCGCTTGGGCATTTCCCTTGCCGTAGCAGTTCTCATAGGCTTTGCCGGGTGGTCACTTGGTTTTTCTCAGCTCAAATTCACACCCAAGTTCAGCACCAATGCCAAGTTTGACTTTTTATCCTTTTTCCTGAAAATGCTCCCCACCGTCTATGACGGCGTTCGTGTGGATGGCTTGCCCTATATTTATTTTGGCTTGCTTCCCCTTTTGATACTCCCTGTCTATTTTCTCTCCGATGCTATCAAAAAACGAGAAAAAATCGCATCAGGCCTCGTGCTTGGCTTTCTCTTTGTCTCTATGGCTTCGGGCCTCATTTCCATGGGATTTGATTTGTTTGGCAAAGAGGCACTCCCCGTTTATGCGCAAACTGCCCTGTTTGGTTTATTTTCGCTCTTCCTCTCTGCCAGAGCCATGACGCTGTGCAAAAAAGGGCATCAGAGCCCCCTGTTTTCCGCCTATGGATTTCTCTTTTTGCTACTCGTCACAGCGCAAAAACTCTCCATTGACCTGCTCTCTACGGTGGACGGAAAAGAAGTGGTGTCAAAAAGTTATGTCATTAGTGCGCAAGGTGTATGGATCACCTTATTCATTTCTACCGCCCTTGTGTTTTTGCTACACTTTTTCCTGAAATCGAGCAACAAAAAGGCGAGCAGCCTTGCCACAGTATTGCTTTTGGCTGTGGTATGCTTTGAAAGCACCTATGCCCCCTTAAAACTCACTAAATCCTTGCAAACGGAATATCCCTATTACAGCAGAGAGCAAGTGAACGCCTACTATCAAGCCACAGAGCAAGCCGTAAATTGGCTTGAAAAAAATCAAAAAGAAGGCTATCGCACAGAGATGGCACATCCATTGTTTGAAGGCGAAAACAGCTTCTATGGCTACGACTATATCTCTGGCACCATGTCAGAGGATACCGAGCAGTTTCTCTCTTGGCTTGGATTTAAAACGGCAGACGCCACCTCCTACCGCGGCGGTGTAGCCCCCTTGGATGCACTTCTGGCGCTACGCTACTTTGTGCAATACACTCCCAAAGCAGAAGAACCTGAAGAAGAGCAAAACACGCCCCCCTCATCTGCAAAAGAAGAGAAAAAAGGCACTCTCGAGCTCATCAAAGAGGCTTTGTTTCCCAAAGACGATTTTGTGGCAGAATTTCCGCCAAGCGAAAAGGAAATGCCCGGCTCTCTTTCGGACGAGCTTACCCAAGGTGAGCATTACACCATCTGGGAAAATCTATACACATTGGCTCTGCTCTCCTCTTATAGCGGAGACTGGTCCGAGGTGGATTTCTCTTTGCCCAATGAAGATGACCTGCTCTATGATGCCCAAACAGATACCTATACCCTCCCCGCAGAGTTCCAAGACAGAGACCTTTTATATACCCCACTCGACCGACTCAATGCGATTTGGTCTGTGCTGAGCGGAAGTGAGCAAGAGTTGTTTCTGCCCCTGACGTATCTGCAAGGCGCACATATTTTCGAGACCACAGATAGCGATTATGAAACCGACAAAGTCATTTTAGGTCAGCGCGTATATGAATGTTCCAGACCAAGCGATAAGAATTTCGCTTCCGTGTCTTTTAGGCTGAGTATGGATGAAGAAAAATACGTGGTGCTATGTCTGCCTGCCATCATGGGCAGAGAGGCAGAGGTGTATGTGGATGATGAATACTTTGCCACCATCAACCAAGGCAACACAGCCGAGAATGCCATGCTCTATCTTGGGAAAATAGCAGATGCAACGACTGTGGATATTTATTTTGCCAAAGGTGAAGAGCAAAATGATTTTTACCTATTACAAACAGACCAAAATGGAGAAGACATCCACTATTTTTATACGGTAAACGACAGCGACTTTACCCGCATGATGGATGATGGAAACTGGGGAAAATTTGACGTCAAAACCGCAAAAGACAACACCCTGAAAGGCACATTTACCCCCGCGCCCTCTCAAACATCCGTCTTTACCTCTATTTTGTATCACGATCATATCAAGGTCAAAGTAGATGGTAAAAAGGTGCAAACTTACCCCATCATAGAAGGATTTTTGGGCTTTGATCTGCCCGATGATCAAACACATGAGATAGAAATTATCTATCGCAACCCTGCACAGCCCGTCCTTTTCACCATCACCAAAGTGGTGGGCTTATGTGGCTTGGCAGGTCTCTTTGCCTACGAAATTGTCATCTGTACCCCTCTAAAAGAAAAATTAAGTCGATTTTTGCCACAAAAAAAGAAATCTTAAAACAGGAAAAAAGCCACCATGCCTCAAAGACAAAACAGATTTTCTATTCTTTGTCTGAAAGAATTTTTGCTCAAAGTCAAGGATAAAATAAAAATATTCTTTCAGCATTTGCGTATTCGATTGATATTTTTGCACAGAAAACACCCTGCCCTGCTCTATTTTTGGTGTTTTACCATCCCTGCCCTCATTATGACCTTTTTGCACGCCTGTATTGGTGTGTATCCGTTTGGGAAAATGTCTGTGCTCACCCTTGACCTGAATGCTCAATACGTGTTTTTCTTTGAGGCTTTACGCGATTGGGTGTGGGGAGAAGGCTCTATTCTCTATTCCTTTTCTCGAAGTCTTGGGGGTGAATTTTTAGGCATTTACGCCTACTATCTGGCAAGCCCTCTTTCCTACATCGTTGCCCTCTTTCCCAAAGCCAATATCACAGAAGCACTTTACTGTATGTTTGTGATTAAATGCGGACTATGCGGGCTGACTTTCTCTATTTTCCTCCGCAGAAAAGACCACACCTCCCCTGCTTGGACGTTGCTGTTTTCTGCGATGTATGCGCTCATTGGCTATGCCACTATCATGCAACACAACACGATGTGGATAGACAATATGATATTGCTTCCCCTCATCGTGCTTGGGCTCTATGAACTCATCTGCCATCGCAAATACAAACTGTATACCATATCATTGGCGTTGGCCATTTTATCCAATTTTTACATTGGCTATATGACCTGCATTTTTGTGGCACTATATAGCGTATTCCTTTATCTCTCCCTCTCTCCTGAAAAGAGAAATCCAAAGAGAGAGCGACTGCATCTGCCACGGGCAATTGCCAGAGTGGGCGTCTTTTCCCTGATTGCGGTTGCCATCTCCGCTTTGATGATTTTGCCCGCCTATTATGCCCTCACCTTCGGCAAAACCGATTTTACCAATCCTAATTTCGTATTCAAAAACAGATTTCCTTTACTGGATCTGCTCAAACAATTTCTGTTTGCTTCCTACGATACCGTGCGCCCTGACGCCTATGAAACGATTGGTATCTATGAAGGTATGCCCATTGTCTACTGCGGGGTGCTGACGCTTTTGCTTGTTCCCTTCTATTTTATCTGCCCTCGCATTCGCATCAGGGAACGCCTCAGTTATGGTATTTTCGTGCTTTTGCTCTTCTTTACGTTTTCCATCAATACCGTGGATATGATTTGGCATGGATTTCAAATGCCCAACTGGCTCAACTATCGGTATAGTTTTATGCTTTGCTTTGTTTTGATTTACATGGCAAGCAGAGGTATGAGACATTTTGCCTATGCATCAAAAAAGAGTGTTCTCATAATCACAGCAGGATGGCTGTTTGTGGTGGCATTGGTGTCTTTTTATCGCTATAAAAAGGTTACAGGCGTATTTACTCTCCTCGGCACCGTTCTCTTTGTGGTCATTTACACCGCCTTGCTCCTGAAATGGTACAAATATCCCACCCTTGGCAGAAAAACCAAACGGCTCATGAAAACCGCCATTGTGGGACTTGTATGTGTGGAACTGACCTTAAACGGCATATTTAATCTTGCCATGCTGTGGGACGACGTGGGGATGAGCGACCGCTTCTCTTACGCTTTCTATAATTACGAATGGCAACCTACCTTTGATGCAGTCAAAGCCCAAGATAAAGACTTCTACCGCATGGAAAAACTCCCCTATCGTCGCATGAACGACCCTTCCGCTTTTGGATTTAGAGGGGTGACAGCGTCTACTTCAACCCTGCATGCAGAGACAATTGCTTTTTTGGAATATATGGGCATTTCCGCTGATTCGCATTGGTCGGAATACTGTGGCTCTTCACCTGTGACAGACTCTGTGCTGGGTATTCGTTATGTGGTTGAGTTTAATTTCCGTCATCGTGTCAGCGACACCTACGAGCTTTATATCACAGACGGCGCCCATGACGTCTACTATAATCCCAATGCTCTGCCGATTGCCTTTTGCGTGTCGGAGGATATCAACTCGATTTCATTTAAGCCCGAAAAAGACCCCGAAACCCCTGACGGCAGAACACATCTCAATAAAGAATTTTCGGTATTTTCTCGTATGAATTTCCTTGTCACAGCCATGATGGGCGAGGACGAGTTAATCCATGTCTACGTGCCTTACGATGACGTAAAAATGGTAAAAGGCAAAAACATTTCTTCCCTCAACTATTATCAAAATCATGTGCTCTATAAGCAAACGCAATTTGTCGAAGGCGGAGAGGCGCCCACCATTACCTTTACTTTGGATGGCAGCGATGGCAAAGAAATATTCGCTTACTTCCCCTCCGAGCACATGAGAGACGGCACAAGCGTCACCATTGGCAATGGGGAAACCTTGCCTTGGTTTAATAATAGCAATTTTGGCACCTTGTATGTGGGAAAAATCCCGAATGGCACAAAGAGAGACGTGACCATTCACGTGGGTGGAAAAGACGGTGTATTTATTGTGACGCAAGGCAATGTGAGCGCCATTGACAGAGAAAATCCCACGGACTATAATTATGATAGTTATTTCTACACCCTAAATGAAGCCACATATAGCGAAGTGTTTGAGGAATTGAAAGCCGGTGGAATTGTGCTTGACCATTTTACCGAGGACAGTTTCCATGGTACAATTACCGCTCCCGCCGACCGCACGACCGTCATGACTACCCTGCCCTATGACGAAGGATGGAATATTAAAGTTGATGGTAAGCCTGTGGAGATTTACAAAACGCTGGACGCTTTGGTAGCGTTTGATATCACAGAAGGCACACACCAAATTGAAATGACCTATATGCCAGAGATCTACGGGACAGCCCTGCGGATTTCCATTGCAGGGGTGAGCACTTTGGCACTCATTATGGCCTGCGAATTTGTCTATTGTCTGTGGCGCAAAAAGCGCGCACAAAATCATTGAAAGGATGTTTTTATGCTGTATTATTTACATGGTGAATTAGTACACCTCGAGCCTACCGCTGCTGCTATTGATTGCGCAGGTGTGGCATATTTTCTGACGGTGAGTTTGAACACTTCAGACACCCTAACCGAAAAGAAAGGTACTATGGTGCGCCTCTACACCCACCTTCAAGTGAGAGAGGATAACCTCGAACTCTTTGGATTTGCCTCAAGCGACGAACTGCAGATGTTTCGCCATCTCATTTCCGTCTCCGGTGTAGGGCCGAAAGCCGCCATGTCTGTGCTCTCTACCCTTGCCCCCTCAAAACTCGCGTATGCGATTTGTACCGAAGATGTCAAAGCCATCGCAAAAGCCCCCGGGCTTGGTGCAAAGACCGCTTCTCGTATTATTTTAGAACTCAAAGATAAATTTGCCAAAGAGTACATGGGCGAAACGGACACCAAACTCACATCTGCTATTCGTGAAAGCGCACCCAAAAAAGGCGGAAAACTGTCGGAGGCCACAGAAGCCCTTTCTGCTCTTGGCTATGACAGGTCCTCTATCCTCAATGCCTTGCGCGGCATTGATACGGAAAAGTTGACGCTGGAAGAAATCATCACTCAAGCGCTAAAAAAATTTCTATAAGACGGAGTAAACCATGGAATACAGAGAATCCGATTACGAAAGCAGATATACTTCCACCGAATATACAGAAGCGGATGCAGATGTGGAAATCTCTCTGCGCCCCAAAAGTTTAGATGAATATATCGGCCAGGAAAAAGCCAAAAGCAACCTCGATATTTATATACAAGCTGCCAAAATGAGAGAGGAAGCCCTCGACCATGTGTTGCTCTATGGCCCTCCAGGCTTGGGTAAAACCACCTTGGCAGGCATTATTGCCAACGAGATGGGGACAAATATCCGCATCACCTCAGGTCCTGCCATTGAAAAGCAAGGCGACCTTGCCGCCATTTTGACCAATCTCTCAAAGGGTGATATCCTGTTTATCGACGAAATTCATCGTCTGCCCCGCACCATTGAAGAAATCCTTTATCCCGCCATGGAAGATTATGCGCTGGATATTATCATTGGTAAAGGCCCCAGCGCGAGAAGCATTCGTTTGCCCTTGCCCCATTTCACCCTCATTGGTGCAACCACCCGTGCAGGACAGATTACCACACCACTACGCGATCGTTTTGGCGTGGTGCTGAAACTTGAACTTTATACATCCGAAGAACTTGCGACCATCGTCAAGCGTAGTGCGAGCATTTTGGACATTGCCGTCACAGAAGAGGGCGCGTTTGAAATCGCTTCCCGTTCCCGTGGCACACCTCGTATTGCCAATCGTCTACTGAAACGTTTAAGAGACTTTGCCTTGGTCAAAGGCAATGGCAGTATCACCTCGGACATTGCCAAAATGGCACTCGATGCCCTTGAAATTGATCCATTGGGGCTTGACAATACCGACCGCCGTATTCTCCGCGCTATTATTACCTACTATGGTGGTGGCCCTGTGGGGCTGGAAACCCTTGCCGCAACCACAGGAGAAGAGGCTGTGACCATTGAAGACGTCTACGAGCCTTACCTCATGCAAATTGGTTTTCTCACCCGCACACCCAGAGGGCGTTGTGTGACGAAATTGGCGTATGACCATTTGGGCATCCCCTATACCGAAGCCAAAGGCGCAGCAGGTCAAGCTTCCTTTTTTGACGATACAGATGAATCCTAAATAATCACTTAAGACGGGGATGTCACATTTAGCGAGAACGAAAAAGCCAAAAAGGTCTAAAAAGGTCTTAAAAAGAAACAAAAAACGCCCTATTTAAGCAACCCTGTTTGCAACAAATAAGACGGAAAATGATGAAACTCTCTTGTATTTCTTTGTTTTATAGACTTTTTCTAGCGTCGTTCTCGCGGCTCGACGTACAACGGTACGCCTCACGCCGCGAGAATCAACGCTTCTCATCTAAATCTGACTATCCCCTCACGGGACTGTCACAAATCTGATGATAGCCCCGTTTTTTCTTTACCCTTCCCCCTCTTGCTTTTTGGGGGAAGCAAAAACCGAAATTGGATAGGTGGGCATTGGGATTTGCTCAGTGATGCATTGCTTTTGCACCTGTTCCAAAATGTCAAATAGTGCCGTGTAGTAATCTTTATGACAAACCCAAACCTGCGCCACCACTTTGATGGCATGCCCTGTTTGCTCGGTGATCCGCACGGAGACAGGGGGCGTGTCAAGCACCAAGGGATGCGACCGACAAATCTCCAACATCATTCTTTTCACCCCATCAAAATCTGCCCCAAATGATACATAAATAGGCACATCCAGCCGACGAATATGTTTTTCCGAATAATTGATAATGGTATGCCCTGATAACATTCCGTTTGGCAGGTACACCACCTTTTGATCGAAGGTGACGATTTTGGTGTGAGTGATGTTGATGCGGTCAACGGTGCCTTCGCTATCCAGCGCCTCGATATAATCTCCTATATGAAAAGGGCGCGCCACCGCCAAAAGCACACTTCCTGCTAAATTAGAAAGCGCACCGTTGACAGCCAAGCCAAGCCCCACGCCAAGCGAGGCGAAAAGGGCGGCAATGCTTGAGTTCTCTACCCCCAAATACCCCAGCATCACCACGACCACCAAGCATTTTAGCAGCACGCCGCCAATATGCAAAAAGGTGCGCGTGAGGGTGGAATCAATTTTGTGTTTTGCACACTTTTTCTCTATTTTTTTAAGCAAAACATTGATGAAGATATAGGAGAGGATCACCACCAATACGGAAATGCCAAGTTTGGTGATAAATGTTCCTGCCCATGCCAGCAGACTCGTTGCAAATTTTGCCATTTTGCCCTCTATTCTTTTTTTGGTTAGTGTTTCACAAGACAGAGAAATTATCACAAAACAAAAACGCCGATGCAGACCTACTTTCCACGAGGAAAGCAAATGTGCATCAGCGTTTGATACGCTATGTAGCTTAGTGAAGGGTGATAATCGCGTAAATAGTGCTTGCTACAACGCCCAAAAGCATCATAGCTGCCAAAATGAGTGCGCCAAGTCTATACATATTTTGCTTGGTTTGTTTTTGGGTTTGATGATTCTTTGCCATGTTTTTTCTCCTTATTTAGATGCCAAAAAATTTTCAATGTAAATACTCGAGATGTTGCGAATGCCTGACGGGATTTTTTGAGGCAAATCAGGCAAAATAGTTGCCATACCCATTGCCACAGCATCGGCAGGATGGGATGCCAGCGAGGTGTGCACACCTGTCACCCCCTCAATCATAGGTTGCATACCATGAAGAGCGGCGCAACCACCACAGAGGGTGATGCCTGTTTGCAGTACCCTTTCCACCAAAGGCATGGGGATTTTCATAATGGCCACACAAATCGGGTCTAAAATATCAGCCATGGGCTGTTCAAACGCGCGATACATATCTTCAGCAGTTACCGTGATGGTGACCTCTTGTCCTGTTTGGGCGTCTTTTCCCACGACTGTCTGCGAGGGGATTTTCACGCCGTCGTCAAAGACTGTTCCACCTTTGAGTTTGAGTTGCTCTGCCGCGCGCATACCAATATACACGCCTTGATTGTCGAGCAAATATTGGGCTAATGCCCCGTCAAAACTCTCACCGCCCACCATAATCGTGCGACGATAGATGATTTTACCGCCTGACAGCACCATGATATTGGTTCTCACGGCGCCCATATCCACCAGAATACAATGCTCAAAGGGGCTGATATATTCTGCGGACATAGCGGCGATGGGAGAATAAATCAAATGGCAGGATTTTACCCCTGTTTTCATTGCCGTCTCCACCAGCGCCAGTTCCTCTGCATCCGAAATAGAGCATGGAACAGAGAGCAGTAGGCGCTCTCCTCTAAAATCTTTACCAAAACTGCGCATAAGCATGGTATGCATCACATGGTAGGTGATGTCACAGTTGGATGTCAAACCATTACGGAAAGGACGAAGCATTGCCGCTTCATGCCCGGGGGAAAAATTAGGGGCGATTGCCTCTTTTCCTATGGCTAAAATACTACCATTTCTGCGGTGTATGGCAATGACGGATGGCTCACGGTAAATTTTGCTGTCTACGGGGGTTGTTGCCAACCAGTTGGCGCAACCGAGGTCTAAAGCAAGTCCGTAATTCATTTCAATTTCCTTATATTTCTATCTAAATGCCAAAAAAGCGAGAACATGTTTCTAATTATTATTATAAACGATAAATTTCTAAATTGCAAGAGTAAATATTAGCCTTGTTTCATTTGGCGCAAACGCCACTCAAGGGCGGTATAACGCAAGGTGTGGTGGTCATTTTCGACCATGTTTTGCGCCACATATTCCGAGCCGACCATAATCACCATTTCTTTTGCACGTGTCAGGGCGGTGTAAAACAGGTTGCGTGTCCGCAAAACAGGCGCAAAATTGTAGAGCGGAAACAACACAACGCCGTATTCACTACCTTGGCTTTTATGAACGGTGATGGCATAGGCGTGCTCAAGTTCTTCGAGCATGGAGAATTCATAGGTGGCAATTTTGTCATCAAAATTGATTTCTACCGTCTCGGACGAAGTGTCAATAGACGAAATCGTACCAATATCTCCGTTGAATACGCCAAATCCATCAACATTTCCCTTTCGCCACTCAATATCGTAATTGTTGCGAATTTGCATGACCTTGTCACCTTCGCGGAATACGGTATCGCGGAATTTCACTTCTTTTTTGGTGTCGGAGGGGGGATTGAGATGTTCTTTTAGCAGTTTATTCAGGCTTTCTGTGCCTGCCTTGCCCCGCCGCGAAGGGGTGATAATTTGCAATCGATCCAGCACCTCTTTACCATAGGCGCGAGGGAGGCGAACGGTCACAAGGGAGACGATGGTATCCACAATTTGGTCATCATTTGCTCGTGCCAAAAAGAAGGAATCGTTGTTTTTGGTGTGAAGCAGGGGGAGTTCGCCTTGGTGAATACGGTGAGCATTGACGACAATCATGGATTCGCTGGATTGACGGAAAATTTCTGTGAGGCAAACGGTGGGAAAGCATTTGGAAGCGATGATATCGCGAAGCACATTTCCGCACCCAACGGGCGGAAGCTGATGATCGTCACCAATTAAAATCAGGCGTGTGCCACGCAGAAGTGCCCCGAGCAATCCTTCCATGAGGGGAAGGTCAATCATGGACGCTTCGTCGATGATAATGACTTTATCGTCTAATGGGTTTGTGGCGTTGCGTTTGAAATGATATTCGCCCGTTTCGCTTT
>JAGBWH010000213.1 GCA_017629925.1 Clostridia bacterium | reverse complement strand
CTGGAACAAATTGACTTAATTTCTCTCTTTTAAGCGAAAATAATTATCCAAATTAACGACATTTTCGCAAAACCCCCTATAAAAACAACAAAAAACGGGACAAATGCTCAAAAGGCACTTGCCCCGTCTCTTTTTGCTTTGTGCTTAAATGGTTTGTTTTTGGGTGGCGGCATTGCGACATTGGGGTTTGTAGGCGCAATAGTCGCAAATACCGCCTGTATGGTTGTTTTTCAGCGGCTTTGCCTCGGCTCTGCCCGAGAGAATATCCCCTGTGATGCTACACACCTTGGCATAAAGCTCGTCGAAAATATCTTGCCATTCCTCCAGCGTTTTTAGATATGGCTCTGAGTTTTTATGGTAACTGCCATCGGTTTTGGTTTTGATGGGAATATAATCTCCATTGAGTGCGCTGTCCATAGCGGTGAGAATGTCGCGGTCGGAGAGGAATAGTCCGCTTCTGCCCATACTGCGTTTCACTTTTTGGGCAATTTCGTCCTCGTCTGCGGCATTGTTGGTATGAACACCTTGTGGCATACAGCTAAAATAGAGAATACCGGCAGGCAAAATACGACTATCTTTGTCCCCGCCAAGTTTGATTTTCACATCACCGTCGGCATGGAGCAGGGCATTGAGGTAGAGGAGCATTTGCAGATTGATACCATCTGCCAGTTCATCTTCGCTAAACTTCTTTTTGCCCGTTTTGTAGTCCACAACACGAACGTAAATATCTCCGTCTTTGACATAGGCATCCACTCTGTCGATAAAACCGCGTAGCGTGCTCTTTTTTCCGTCGGGCAAATGGAAGGTCAGCGGCGGCAGATGCACATCGCCCGGGAATCCTATGGGAAGTTCAAAGAGCACAGGACGGAACTCGCTTTGCGCAAATTCATCGGCAAGCGAATGAAGAATTTGCAATGTGGCATCGCACAAACGGCTGAAAATATGTTGCATTTGCGCCCCATGCACAAAGCCTTCGGGCGTAATGCGGGCGAGATAGTCCTCTGCAGCCCTCTTTACAAGTTGCTGCAGTTCATTTTCGGATAGCGGTTTTGTGATATCGTGGTTTTGTAAGAAATGCTCAAGCAAATCGTGGATAAATGTACCAATCTCTTTGCTGGAAAAATCAGCGGATTGCCCTTCATTGAGATGAAGGACGTATTTTTGATGGAAGGCAAAGGGACACCGCACATACTGGTCGATTTTGCTTTGCGAGAGCGAAATATCGTCTCCCCATACCATTTTGCAGGTTTCAGGGGAAAGCTCGGCTTTGTCGCAGAGCAGGGAATCTCCTGCCATTTTGGCTTTGAGTGCATAGGCAGGTTGGCTTAGATACCAAGCCCGTAAGGTTTGCCCCCCCACCGTGTCAAGCGATGTACCAAGTCGTGTCAATGCCGCATCGGGATGATAGAAAAACACTTCGCTTGGCAACTCTGCCACATTCTTTTTTATGAGGTGGTCACCTGCCAGAGTGATCACGCGCGCCAAAGCAGAGGTGGGATGGCAAGCGTTGCGCTGGGCATCAAACGAAAACGTCATGAGCGTGGCATCTTCAATGGGGGCAGACAATGCGCGATAGAAATAAAAGAGTTGTTTTTGTAAACGGATTTGCATGGTGGGCATAAACTCAATGTCGCAGGCAAGTAATTCTCGACATTCCGCCTCGCTAAACAAACGACTGCTCTCTGGTTTTCCGGGGAATTCTTCTTCGTGTAGACCAAAGAGATAGTAATGCTGTTTGTTTTCACAGCGGAAGGTGGCAGCACTCCCCACCGTGACCTCGTCTCGTGCAGGGGGGATACGCCCAATATCAAAGGAAGCGAAGGTGAGTTTGACAAGTTCACGGAACATATCCGCCGATACTTCATCATCTCCGAGGGTGGTGTATAATTCATCCAAGGCATCGCAAATGAGTTGCCATAGTCTACCATAGTCGGCAGCGATACTCACCTCGCCCAAAGAGAGCAAACTGTCTTTCTTTTCCTCAAGTTTATTTTGCATATTGAGACCAAGCAAGAAAGTGGTGAGGTGTTTGCAATGGTCTTTGACAGACATGGGACGCTTCGTGCTTTCCATGAGGGGAGCAAGTTGTGCGGTCAGTTTTTGCTTGGTATCCCATAATTGCTCAAGTGCCAAAAGCGAATAGTCGGTGTCTTTTGCGCCGTAACCTGCGGGGTGCATATTCCATTTTTTGCCGTCTACAAAAGACTTGCCATCAATATGCCAAGTCTCCACGTAGAGCGCCAAGGTATCCACCTGCTGTGGCGGAATACCGCAGAGACTACATTTAAGATAGGCAAGCACATCCGCCGCCTTATACCCTCCGCATACTGCGGCGTAGGCGGCGCCAATCATTTTGATGGGCTCATAGACGGAAATGTTCGTGGGGGCGGACAAAAAGCAGGGGATGCTTGCGCGCCGAAGCGCCACATCTAAAATACCTGCATACAGGGATGCGTCCCCGCACAAAATGGTAAACTCACCAAATTTTCTATGCTCGTTTGAGACTTTCGCCAAAATATCCGCCGCGATATAATCCGCTGCTTCAAAGGGATCTTCTGCGTGCACCAAAGACACGGTATGGTCAATGGGGGCACAGGGGCTGGCATGGCGATAATCGCTTGTCCAAATATGACGACATATGTGCCTGAGCAGTGTATTTTTTTGGCGTTTGTTTTTGCCTAATTATTGTATTTTTATCGAAACCCCCACCTTTTTTGCTAATTTTTCGAGTTTGGACTTTGTTTCGAGGATTTCGCCAAAGCAAATGCTCTCCTCCGCCCATGCGGGGAGAGTGAGTGTGATCGTCACATCGGAATAGGGCAAAATCGCTTCCAGCACACGATATTGCTGAGCGGTGAAACTAT
>JAGBWH010000212.1 GCA_017629925.1 Clostridia bacterium | reverse complement strand
GAGGAGATATTTTTTATGCGGATTTAAGTCCGGTTGTCGGTTCGGAACAAGGCGGAGTACGACCTGTTTTGATTATTCAAAATGATGTGGGCAACCGATACAGCCCAACGGTCATCGCTGCTGCAATTACCAGCAAAATGAGCAAGGCGAAGCTGCCTACCCACATTGATATTTCAGCGGTGGGCGCAGGGCTTTCAAAAGATTCTGTGGTGTTGCTCGAACAAATCAGAACACTCGACAAACGCCGTCTAAAAGAACGGTTGGGGCATTTAGATGACCAATCTATGGCAAAGGTAAACCGTGCCATTTCGGTGAGCTTTGGGCTTGTGGCAGGGTATCCCGATCCCGCTTACCCTGCCGTGTCTGCTTCGACGGATGAAGGAAGTTTTAGTTAGAGAGGGCGTGTGAAACTTGTCTTGTTTTGCATTATTTTCACTACTTTTGCGGTTTCATTCTATTTGGACAAGTATCATCATATAGTAATAATAGTGTTTATAAATTAGGCTATGTCACTCATATATCGTTTGTTTTGGCGAGGAGCTTCTCCCGCTCAGGATGACACGCATCGCACTAAAAACACTCGATATCAACCCTCTTTTGTGACAGCGCCATAAACGAAAAGAAAAGCACAAAAAAGAACAGGAGAAAAGAGAATGAATACTTATCAACCAGAAGGAATGTATCTCTCACACATTGAAAACCATGAGTTTCTATCCTCACGAGTGGGGCTGGAAAAAGCCATGGAAAAGCAAAAAATTTTGGAGGCGGTGGCGTTGCTATGCGACAGCGACTTTAATTTGCACTTTGATTTGGGAGGCATTACGGGCATTATGCCACGAGAAGAGGTAATGTATACCCAAGACGGAGAGGAAATCAAAGATATTGCCGTGCTCACTCGGGTGGGAAAGCCTGTATGCTTCAAAATTATTGGGTTTAGCGTGGGGGCAAACAATACCATTGAAGCCATTTTATCCCGACGAGCCGCCCAAAGAGAATGTATGCTCCATTACATATCCACGTTGGTGGCAGGGGACGTGGTGCCTGCGGTGGTGACACATCTTGAAAATTTTGGAGCGTTTGTGGATATTGGATGCGGCATTATTTCCCTGCTCTCCATTGACAGTATTTCTGTTTCGCGTATTTCACACCCTCGCGTGCGCTTTATGCCCGGAGATAAAATTCTGGCGGTGGTGAAAAACATTGACGAGTACGGCAGAATTTATATGACACACCGTGAACTGCTTGGCACATGGGAAGAAAATGCTGTGTTATTTTCGCCCGGGCAGACGGTGGCAGGTGTGGTGCGGAGTATTGAAAACTACGGGGTTTTCGTGGAGCTGACACCCAATCTGGCAGGGCTGGCAGAACTCAAAGAGGGGGTAGAAATCAACCAAAGTGCAGCGGTCTATATCAAGAGCATTATTCCCGAAAAAATGAAAATCAAGCTGATTATCATAGACAGCCACATGAGCACCACACAAAACAAGCCCATCAAGTATTTTGTTGACGCCAAAACCACCACCCACATCGACAGATGGTGCTATTCCCCCGCTTGTTCGAGCAGAGTCATTGAGAGTGTTTTTGTATAAATATAAAAATTCCACCTTTTCAATCTAAAAAATGTGTGTTATAATAAACACAAAAGAGATGAAAAGGTGGAATTTTATGTTTTCTCTTGGATGCGATTGGGACCAAGTGATTGGTGGGGAGTTTTCCAAATCCTATTATTTAGAATTGCGGGAATTTCTGAAACGAGAATATCAAACACAAGAGGTATTTCCCCCTATGTTTGACATATATAATGCCCTGAAACGAACACCGTATAGCCGTGTGAAAGCGGTCATTTTGGGACAGGACCCATATCACGGGAAGGGACAGGCACATGGATTGTGCTTTTCCGTAAAGGACGGGGTAATGCCGCCCCCGTCACTACAAAATATCTATAAAGAATTGGCATCGGACATCGGCATCTCACCCCCACGCTCAGGCGATTTGACAGCGTGGGCGGAGGAAGGCGTTTTGCTTCTCAATACCACTTTAACTGTAAGATGTGGTCAGCCGCTCAGCCACAAGGGCAAAGGCTGGGAAATCTTCACAGATGCGGTGATCTCTGCGCTTGACAAAAAAGACGAGCCGATTGTATTTTTGCTATGGGGCGCGCCTGCCAGAGCGAAAAAAGCATTACTACATCATCCTCGACATTTGGTGCTTGAAGCCCCTCACCCAAGCCCTCTTTCCGCCTATCACGGCTTTTTTGGCTGTCGGCATTTTTCAAAATGCAATGCATATTTAGAGGCAAATGGTGTGGAGGCAATTCATTGGGAGAACATAGCAAAATAAGAAAAAAGCGTGATGCACGGAGGCATCACGCTTTTTTTACGCTTCAGCACCACGAAGGATGTCACCCGCCTTGGCAGGGATAGGGAGTTTGATATAGAATTTCATGCCTGCATGGGGGGTGGAAGGAATGGGGTTGTGGCTCTCGTCAAAGAGGGCTTGGGGCATGACATATTGCCCGACTTTACCGGGGGTGAGAAGTTCTGCCCCGTCTCCTAATATATATTTATTGCGTTGCACGCAGAGGGCTTCGCCTGTGGTTTCATCATAGGAAAGAACGGTGGCAAGGTAGGCTTTTTCACGGATATAGCCACTTTGCTCGGTGATATTGGGATCGGTGTGGCTATCCGAGAAGAAGTAGCCTGTGCCATAGGTGCGGTGAGAGACGCTTTCCACTTCGCGGAGCAATAGAGGGTTGACAGGCTCGCCTCTAAGGGCAAGGTCACGTGCCATGCGGTAAGCGTTGGTGACAACAGCAGTATAGTAGGCGCTCTTCATTCTACCCTCAATTTTGAAGGAAGAAATGCCAGCGTCCAGAAGCTCTGCCATGTGCTCGACCATGCACATATCACGCGATGACATGAAGAAAGTCTCGCCGTCGTGTTGCTCTACGGGGAGGGTGATATCAGGGCGTTTTTCTTCGACAATGCCGAGATTGTGAATGGAAAAATTCCAACGGCAAGGTTGGGCGCACATACCTCTGTTGCTATCTCTGCCTGTAAGATAGTTGGAAAGCAGGCATCTACCACTCCAAGACACGCACATAGAGCCATGCACAAACACTTCAAGTTCCATTTCAGGGGAAATATTACGGCGAATTTCCTTGATTTCTGCAAGAGACAATTCGCGGGCAAGCACCACACGGGTTGCCCCCAATTTTTCCCACATATTGATATCAAGGGAATTGACAGAACTGGCTTGGGTGGAAATATGAAGAGGAATATGAGGCAGTCTTTTACGCGCCTCTGAAAGCACGCCGAGGTCGGAGACAATCAAGGCATCTACACCCACGTCTGCCAAGCTATCAAGGTACGTATAAAGGTCGGGCAGTTCGTACTCGCGGGGCATGGTATTGACGGTGAGATATACCTTGACAT
>JAGBWH010000211.1 GCA_017629925.1 Clostridia bacterium | reverse complement strand
CTTCATCCCCGAACACATGGTAAGAGTTTTCACAGAAAACAAAGCCATGATCGGCGAAGGGGTTGCCTATCTTCGCATTATACGCTTTACCTTCCCCCTCTTTTCCATCTCAAGTATGCTTTTGGCGATCCTTCGTAGCGCAGAAGGTGTGAAGATGGGACTTAGGGTGTCGGTGATGTCGCTTGTCATCAATGTGTCTCTCAACTATGTGTTGATATACGGCAACTTGGGCGCACCCGAGTTGGGTGCAAGGGGTGCCGCTATTGCCACATTGGTGGCGCGTGGTGCAGAATTTGTGGTGATGTTCGTCTACACCTTCTTCATCGACCACAACCGCCTCTCTTGCAAAATCCGCGAACTCATCCGCTTTGACTCCAAAGCCTTTGCTATGTATGTGAAAGTGGGCTGGCGTTTTGTGGTGGTCAGCGGTATGTTTGGTATGTCTACCGCTTTGCAAACGGCGATTTTAGGTCACATGACCGACGCCGCCATTGCCGCGAACTCTTCTGCGACTGCTATTTTCCAAGTGCTCAAAGTCATTGCCGTGGGTGCGGCTTCTACCTCCGCCATCATCATCGGCAAAACGCTGGGAGAGGCAGCGTCGATTGAAGAATGTTTCCCCCGCGTCAAGTCCTATACCAAAACTTTGCAGGTGATGTATCTCTTGCTGGGTATCTTCATTTCCGTGACGCTCTATTTCATTCGCACGCCGATTTTGTCCTTTTACACTTCACTTTCTCCCGAAGCACTCGAACTCGCCCATCAGTTCATTTTGGTGCTTTGCGTGACGGGATTTGGCACAGCGTATCAAATGCCCGTGCTTACCGGTATCGTCCGTGGCGGTGGGGACTCTAAATTTATCCTTTACAATGACCTGATCAGCATTTGGGGTATTGTACTTCCCCTGTCGTTTTTGGGCGCATTTTTATTCCATTGGGACCCCGTGGTGGTCATTTTCTGCCTCAATTCCGACCAACTCTTCAAATGTATTCCCGCATTCTTAAAAGTAAATTCCTACCATTGGATGAAAAAAATTGGTGCACTTCGTCAATCGAAGTCCACCAAACGCCATGCTGTATAAAATATGTATGTGTGAGGTATCTGTATGTCTAAAAATGCATTGCTTTCCCAAGCTGCCGTAGAAACTCATGAACATTATAGCACCCTGACATCTCGGGTGCGCCCCTTTTCTGAGCATCCCGAAGAAATTCGCAGTCCCTTTATGCGCGACTATACCAAAATTCTCCATTCTTTGGCTTACCGCCGTCTCAAACACAAAACACAGGTGTTTTTTAACGTCTCAAACGACCATATTTGCACCCGCATTGAGCACGTATCTCACGTGGATTCGGTGAGTAGTATCATTGCCGCTTATTTAGGGCTGAACACAGAACTGACACGTGCCATTGCCATTGGTCACGACTTAGGGCACGCGCCTTTTGGTCATCAAGGGGAATTTATCCTCAAAAAGTTTTCTAAAAAGCATTTTGGCAAAAACTTTTGGCACGAGCAAAACGGTTTGCGATTTGTTGACCATATCGAACTGCTCGAAAACAGCCGACTGCAATGCAAAAACCTCAATTTGACCTATGCGGTACGCGACGGGATTATCTGCCATTGCGGTGAAATCGACGAAAATCAGCTTTTCCCCAGAAAAGAATTGATGGACCTCTCTCAAATCACCTCGCCCGGTGAAGTGCAACCCGCCACATGGGAAGGTTGCGTGGTCAAACTTTCTGACAAAATCAGTTATTTAGGCAGAGATATTGCCGATGCCATTACCCTCGGATTACTGGGCGATAAGGAACTGGCTGTGCTATCTCGTGTTGCCAATTTCCATGGTGCAGAAGCCATCAATACCACCGTAATCATCAATGAAATGATCATGGATGTGTGCCAACATAGTTCTATTGAAAAAGGCATCACCATGAGCCCTGAGCATATGGCTTTGCTCAACGATATCAAAAAATACAACTACGAATATATCTATGAAAACCAACGACTGGCACCCTTCCGCCGTTATGCAGATTTGATTTTAACTGAAATCTTTAATGCCCTCTATGAGCGTTACGACGGAAAGAATACCATTTGTGCCTTAGAGCAAGAAAGCCACATTTATCCTTTGCTGATGGGTGAATTCGCCCATTGGCTTGGCAAATATTCCACCCTTGATGCTTCTGCCTTCTCATGGGGCGAACGCATGGAAACACGCTATGTCAATGAAAAAATCTACGGTGATTTGTCTGACGAAAAAGTATATGTGCAAGCCATTTTGGATTACCTGTCCGGTATGACAGACGGCTATGCCATTCGCGTGTTTGAAGAACTGATCTCCGTTTAACTAAAAAAGAGTTCGTCCTCTTCGCTAAAACGAATGCCTAAGAGGCGTCGAGCACAGTCAAGTTGCTCTGTTGTCCACCTTGAGACCGTCATCTCAGGGGCGCATAGCTGCCCCTCTCTGATATAACGAACAAATGCCTCTACCTCGAAAATCATGTTGTTTTCAAGGGGGGTATACGGAATTTCTGTTATTTTTCCATTGTTTGCCACATAAGAGAGGCGAGAAGGCTGAGACAGTTTATCAATATGGAGACTGCCTTTTTCGCCTGTGATCACAGAGGGTTGGCTCGACTGGGTGATTTTAGAATAACGAACATCGACGAGCATATCCTCGTATGTTAAGGTGAGTTTGCCCATCCACTCAAAGCCATTATGTAAAAACACGGACACCGCGTGTGTCGCACGAGGTTTGCCAAACAGCATGAGTGCCACATGAAGGGGATATACTCCAATATCCATGAGCGCTGCATTGCCAAAAGAAGGATCAAACGCCCGCAATACCTCCCCACCAAGGAAAGCATCATAGCGAGAGGAATATTGGCAAAAATCAAGGCAAGCGTAGCGAAGTTTTCCGAGCTTTTCCATTTGCGTTTTTACCACCTGATAAGCAGGGTCAAAAGCAGGGCGCATCGCTTCAATGAGCACTACGCCATGCGCTTTGGCAAGCGAAGTCAAACGGTCAAATTCCACTGTGCAAAGTGCCATTGGCTTCTCACACAGCACGTGCTTTCCCGCCATAATCGCTTTGGTGGCAAAATCGGCGTGTGTGGAATTGGGGGTTGCCACATAAACGGCATCGAGCGCATCGTCCTTTAAAAACGCTTGATAGTCAGAATAGACTTTTTCAATATGATGACGCTGTGCGAATGCCTCACCTTTTTCTTTGGTGCGAGAATATACGGCATAAGGTGTGGCGCAGTTGACAGCGAGAAGAGCATCCACCATTCGATCGCTGATAAAATTCGTGCCAACAATGCCCATTTTGATGGTTTTGTTCATTTGTTTTCCCT
>JAGBWH010000210.1 GCA_017629925.1 Clostridia bacterium | reverse complement strand
TTTGTTTTAAAAGCGTATGGTCAACGTGGGATAAAATGTCTTTGAGTTCCATTGGTATTTCCCTTTCTTTTTAGCTAAATGAATGATTTATTTGTTCTAACATGTTTATATTATCATATAAATGAGTATAATGCAATGTTTTTTTCGTATAAATGACCAAAAAATGCATCAATACCCTGTTTTTGCCCGAATACCGCATAAGATTTTGCGATTTGCCCCCAGCCTTTGGCATCGTCTTTGGCTTTGAAAGCACACAGGCAATGAATTATTCACAATTTCTTTATAAAGTGTCTCTATATTCTTTTGCTAAAATGTTGTATACTATGATTGGAATAGAGCGGGAATGGCCCGTTTTGTTTTATAAAAGCAGAGCCAAATGTGCCATTTTTCCGCAAAACCCCCTATAAAAAGGAGTTATTATGAGTTTTAGAGAACGATTATATCGTTTCATGCAAGGCCGATACGGCAAGGACGACCTCTCCAATTTCTGTGTTTGGACGGGGCTTGCGCTCTATGTCATCAGCTTGTTTTTCTTCCGCTACCCCATCACCCAATATATCATTTATCTATTTTCCACCGCCTTTTTGGCTATCTCTATTTTTAGAACCCTATCCAAAAACCACCTCAAGCGTCAAATCGAAAACCAGCGTTATCTACGACTGAAAAACAAACTCTCCGCCTTTTTCAGACTGCAAAAAGACAAATTCAAAGAACGTAAAACGCATGCGTTTCGCCGTTGCCCCCATTGCAAAGCGGTGATGCGCCTACCCAGACGGCGTGGCAAGCATGGCGTGAACTGCCCCGCCTGTCGCCGTCACTTCAAAGTGTTCATTTGGTTTGGTAAAAAATAATTTTTCGCCAAAAAAGCAGAACGGGTATGTCAAATTGACACCCGTTTTGTTGTTTTTTGGACCAAAACGGCATTTGGCGTGTTTAGAGGAACACACGAGTTTTCTCTTGACCTTTGTCTAAAAGTATGATATACTATGTATGTAAATGTATGAGAAAGTGAGACACATCAATGAAAAAAACAATCGTGGGTTTGATTTGCATCATCCTTGCAGTGGGGCTGATGATTGGTGGCATTATGCTGCTTTTGCGCGATAAGCCGAGCACCCCCTCCACATCCACCTCCACCACGACATCCCCTACCCCCTCCACCTCCGACAATGGTCAAGACAAGCCCATTGAAGGTGGCACTTCTGAGATTGATTGGTGGTAAGTTAAAATAACCTCTTTTTGATAGTGTATGTTCATGTATTTTGCAAGTAAAGGAGTTTTTTCATGAAACACGTTGATGGATTCGTAGTGCGCGAAATTGCAGGTAAAAGAGTGGCGGTGGCAATAGGCGACCGCGTGCGCACCTTTAACGGCATGATTTCCCTTGGCAATGAAACCGCCTACCTGCTCTGGTCTGCCCTTGACACAGACCAAACAGAGGAAAGTTTGGTTGCCCTTTTAACCGAACGATATGACGTCTCAGAAGAGCAAGCGAGCGGTGACGTGCATCGCTTTGTGGAGCAACTTCGAGAGGCAGGACTGCTGGATGAGTCCTGACGGTCAAAAAAAGAAGGAGATCATAGAAAGGCAAGGCGCGTATCTCTCCACACCCCAAGGGAGAAGTATGCTCCCCATGCTTCGGGGAATGAAAGACACCATAGCCGTGGTAGCACTCTCCGGCAGAGCCAAAAAAAGAGATATCCTTCTCTATGAAAACCCCCAAGGGACACACGTGCTTCACCGTGTAATCCGCGTCACAAAAGAAGGCTACTATATGCGCGGAGATAATTGCTATATGGTAGAGCCTTTGCTTTTAGACGAGCAAGTGATTGGCAAATTAGACCAATTTTGGCGCGGCGAAAAATGCCATCGTGCAGACGGGATATGGTGGCGCTTTTACGGCGTTTTGGTGTGTCTAAGCTTCCCCCTACGCTACGTATGCCATGCTGTGCTGTGTAAAATAAAAAAATGGCTTCGCACAAACGGAAAGGACGCCCCACTATGAAAAAGACACTCCTCTTTATTTGCGGATTTTTAGGGGGGGTTCTTTATGTTTTGCTCGGTTTTGTTGGTCCGTTTGTGCTTGTAGCCTCTTGTTTTGTGTCACAAAATGCAGGTAAAACGCCTAATATTTGGTTAGGGGCGCTGTGTCTTGCCTCGATTGTGGGGTTCTTTTTCCTCACAAAACTCTTTCGTGACAGGTGGCATTGCAGTAAATTCGCCTTCCCGCTTGGTGTGTTTTTAGCCGCCGATATGCTACTTCTTAGTATTCCCCTTTTTAACCTTTTAGATTCTAAAAAACTGCTTTTACTTGTGGGCGGAAACGAGTATAAATGGCTCGCAGATGCCTATATTCGACTCGTGGCAGAGCTCATCGTTTTGCTCACACTTTTAGTGGTGGTTTGGATGATTTCTCTGCTCCTTGGTCAGTTCAAAAAATTCAGACGCCTCGCAGAACTACTCGAAGCGCAACAAGCCCAAGTCCAAGCCCTTGAGCAAAAAGCCGAGTTGCCCGCAGTAGAGGAGATGCCCTCTCCCGCAGACGATGTGGCAAAAAATGTCCCCTCTCCCATAGATGATGCAGAGGACACCCCCAAAGCATAATTTTCAAAACAAAATAAAAGCCATTACCAAACGCCCCAACTTCAGGCATTGTAGGTAATGGCTATTTTTATTTTATTTTCCGCATTTGAACATCCGCCGAAGCAGAGGGCGGAGACATTTTGGGGAACGAATCACCACAATTTTCATCATTGAACCTTCCGCTCTGTTTTAACCCTAAAGTGAGGGTCACTTACAGTATATGCGACAAAAAAGATGTGGTTACCCCTCAGGCACATAGGACAGTAAATTCGGCATCATGCGCACATATTCCTGATATTTTTCTTGGGCTTTTTTCTGCTCAAACAGATTTTTGACAGACACCGCCGACCGCATACAGACCAAAGTGTCCGAAGGTAAGTCGCAAAAGCCCTCCGACATATAGAGCGGCAGCGAGGAAAGATAGATGCCCAAATGGCTTTCGTCATAAAACACAATGTGTTCCGTCTGCTCGGGCAAATACGGATCAAGGGGAACAATGCCACCATTGCTTTCTTTGAGCCTTTCATATAGGGCGGGGCTTAAAAAGAGAATGACCGCATTGCCTACCATAATTTCATTATCAAAGACTTCCACGTTTTTCCCTGTCTCGCCCCCGTGCCCCTCCCCCGGTTTTAGACCGATGGGGTAATCGTAGATGTCAGCGACGAGGTCTTCATTTCCGCTTTTGACCGAAATTTTGCGCAACGTTGCGCCCATTTGCTGGATTTGCTTGGTGGAAAGCGTCTTTGGGCCTGCATACATGGCAATAACCCCTACTTCAGTTTGGTTGCAAGATTGCAGGGTAGAAATCAAAATGACAAACACCAAAAAAATCGCTACAATCGTGTGCCATTTATAATGATACCAATAGTTTTCCCATTTCTTTACAAAGGCGGTTTTTTCTTCTTGTAACATAGTATACCTTTCTTTTTTCAGGTGTCCTCTTCGGGCAAATCCGTATTCTCCTCCGAGAGACTCTCGAGATCGGCGCGAATATACGCGGCGGCTTTTTGCTTTTGGGTGTCGCTAAACTTGTCGTAGGCGCGCAAAACAGTGTAAATCGCCTCATCGTTTTCATCGCCCGCTTGCTCCACAACCATATCTTCAAATCCCGTAGCCACAATGGCAACAGGCACACCAAACATACAACCGCCCAGCAGCAGCATGATGGTAGACATGGCTTTGCCAAAGGTGGTCATGGGTGCCATTTCGGTTTCCCCTTCCACCAAAATCGTGACACTATACTCAATACCGCTTAGCCCATTGGTAAACACCTCAGGTTGCAGGTCATGCTCCACCGAATAAATGAGCACCGAGCAAATGAGAATCATCACGCAAATGGAGACAAAAGACAGCACAATTTGCTTTTTCTTGGCTTGAATGGCGCGACCAAAGTTTGCAACACCGCTTAGATAGCGGCTTGCTTTGACGAGACGCAATATTTTGCAGAGTTTAAAAATTTTCAAAATACCCGTGGCGTTAGGCAATCCTGCCACAAACACAGGCACAATGGAAAGCAAATCTATCAGCGACATAAAGGAGAAAATATATTTCATTCTCGCCTTGTCCGGTCGCATTTCGGGGTAGTCCATGGGCGCTGTCCACACGCGGAGCACATACTCTATGGCAAACAGGCAAGCAATCCCCATTTCAATCACATAAAGCACATGATGTGCGGCAGGAGAGATGGGGAACGTTTCCACGATAATAAAGGACACCGAGGTCAAAATCAGGAGGACGGTGAGCACATCATAGATTTTCGACAGGCGGTCGTGCTCCTCACCTTTGTCAATCACTTCGTTGACACGGCGTTGGATTTTCTTCATTTTGGCTTGGAATTTGGTGTCGGTTTGCACATATCCTGCCACCTTGACCAGTCGCACGAGCTTCACCAATTTGAGCAGTTTCACCAACCTGAAAATCGCCAATTCTTTGGGAATGCCGTTGAGCAACACAGAGAAAATTGACAGCAGGTCAATCAGGGAGTCAAAAGAGGTGATGTATTCCTTTACCGCCGCCAATTTGCTTTTGCATTCGGGATAAGCAAATTCGCTTGTCCACACCCTGACCAAATATTCCAAAATGAAAATGCCCACAACGACATATTCAAAAATTTCCAGCTCTCGTTGGTAGTTCGGCATCAGTTGGAGCAAGTCCACAAACACCGCCCCACACGAAATAAACACCAACACGCTCAAAACAATTTCAAAGACAACAGACGCCTTGTTTCCCTTCTCGGGCGGCCCAATCACGCGATATACGTTAGCTTTTAGCTTGCGATATTTTTCTTTCATATAGTCACCTACTCTATATTTGGCTTTTCTATTTTATTATATCATAGCATAGCCCACCACAAATTGCAACCTTTGGCACGAAAAAAGCGTGTTCGCAAAAGGCGAACACGCGTCGATATAAATCCCTTGCGGGATGAAGCGTGTTCTCCACAGGCGAACACGCAATGAAATAAATCCCTTGCGGGATTTGTGAAATGCGCTTCGCGCTTGAAATGTGGCTTCGCCACATGAAATGCCCAAAGGGCATGACAGAATGTTTGCGACAATCATCGTAGGGGAGGATATCATCCTCCCGCAAAAAAGAGCAAGGATAAAAGGATAAAAAACCTTCCATTCTTGCTCTGATTTTTTATAAATGGTATAAATGAATTGATGCTATCGCATCATGAATTGGACTGGCCATGATTTCTCGTCGGCATTCTGCCTCCTCCATGAATTGAATTGCAACCAATGTGCCGCAAGGCACAATTCATGCCTCAGGCAATTCATGAAATCTATGATTTCAATTCATGCAGCCGCAAGGTTGCAATTCATTGCGTGTTCACACGCTCGGAGAACACGCTAAAATTCTCAATTTCACCTTGACAAGCCTTAAAGTTTCTTATATAATATTGGATATAATATTTGGGTAAAGAATAAAAGACACGTTCTACCAAAAAGAGATGATGTTTTTGCCAAAAGAGGCGGTGTCCCCGTTGAAAAAGCGTCAAAAACATGATACACTGAACGTGCCTTATGTCAATATCATATGGCTGATTACACCCAAAACAAAGGAGATAGCAAAGTATGTTACAGAAAAAATGGTTTCTATACCTGACTGAGTTTTTTGCAGGTATGTCTCTGATGGCGGTGGAAATTGGTGCTTCACGCTTGCTTGCACCCTATTTCTCCTCCTCACAAATCGTTTGGACCATTATCATTGGTACCATCATGATTGCGATGGCGCTGGGCAACCTGTGGGGTGGCAAAGCGGCTGACAAAAACCCCGACCCCACCCGTCTTTACATTCGCCTTGCCATTGCCGCCCTTTGGATTGGTCTCATTCCCCTGGTAGGCAAATTTGTGATTGCGGGCATTGCGCTTGTCATGGCATTGATCGTTACCCAAAACTATCTGGTATGGGCAGCGTTTGTATCTTGCGCGGTGCTGTTTGTGTTCCCGCTGATGCTCCTCGGTACGGTTACCCCCTCCCTTGTTCGCTACACGATGAATAACATCGACAACGCAGGGCGCACAGTAGGTATCATGGAAGCTTTGAACACCATCGGTTCCATTATCGGTACGTTCACCCCTACCTTTATCACCATCCCCACCATTGGTACATCCTTGACCTTTGTGGTATTCGCTTCTATTTTGCTGATGCTTTCTCTGCTCTATTTCATCTCTGCTCTAAAGGAAAACCACGACAAAAAAAAAGAGCATCTGAAGAATGTCATTAAAGCCGCTGTCTGCTTTGTTTTGATTATCGCCTCGGGCTTTATCGCGCCCCTCACAGGCTTTGCCTTTTGGGATAGCAGTTTGAGAGAAGACGAGTCCATTTATAACTATCTGCAAGTGTCCGAGACCGATACACACGTGTATCTCTCTACCAACGTGCTGATTGGTATTCAGTCGCTTTGCCGTAAAGACGGCCAAATGGATAGAGGGTTTTACTATGGCTATGCCTTGGTTGGGCCTCTTATGACAGACGCTGTCAGACGTGGCGAGCATCTTGACGTGCTTATTTTGGGTACGGGCTCTGGCACCTATGCCACCCATTGCGTATCTTACTTTGATGATGTGACCGTAGAAGGCGTGGAAATTGACCAAAAAATCATTGACCTTGCCTACTCCGATTTCATGATGCCCGAAGAAGTGATCTCTCACACCGAAGACGGTAGAGCCTTCATCGACCGCACAGATAAAAAGTATGACCTGATTTTGGTAGACGCCTATCAAGATATTACCATTCCCTTCCATATGTCGAGTGTGGAGTTTTTCACCTCTGTGAAAAATCACCTTACCGAAGGTGGTGTAATGGTTGTCAACATGAATATGCAGTCGGACAAACCCGGCTCTATCAACCAATACCTCACCGAAACCATTACCCATGTTTTTGCAGATGGTGATGCGTTCTCTTACCAATGCCCCAACGGCAACCGTTTGCTGTTTGTGGCAGACCACGACCGCATGAAAGACAATTTGGTGCAAAGCCGATCCCAATTTTGGAACAAGCCTTTCTATGACTACACTTTCTCCATTTATAACAACGCTCAACCCGCCACCAAGGGCGACCACATTCTCACAGATGATAAAGCCCCTGTGGAACTGCTGGGTATGCGCGTCATTGACGACTACATTTTCGAAGAAATCAACTACTACAAACAGTTATTCAAAGAAGAAGGCTTCAAATCTTTGTTTGAGCAAATCACAAAATAAGGCGATAAATGAAAAATCATCATTATATAAAAGAAAACCGCACAACAGAAGTGCGCGGTCGCTATGATGTGATTGTGGCAGGCGGGGGTATTGCAGGTATTTCTGCCGCCCTCGCCTCTGTTCGCGCAGGCGCAAAAACGCTTTTGGTAGAGCGAGAATATGCCTTAGGCGGTCTTGCCACGCTCGGTCTTGTCACCATTTATTTGCCCCTATGCGATGGCATGGGCAGGCAATGCTCTTTTGGCATTGTGGAAGAACTGCTGAAACTTTCCATCTCGCATGGCGCTGAAGATTTATTTCCAAGTGCTTGGCTGGGAGAGCATCAAAGCCTTGAAGCGCGAAAAAAACAACGCTACGAGGTGCAATTTTCTGCCAATGTGTTTGCCATTTTGTGCGAAGAATTGCTCCAAACAGAAGGGGTGGATATCCTATTTGGGACT
>JAGBWH010000209.1 GCA_017629925.1 Clostridia bacterium | reverse complement strand
GGCGATATAATAGGAGTGTCAAAAAAAGTGAAAAAGGAGGTAGAGAGGCGGTGTTTGTGATAAAAGTGGCAGATGCGTTGGTGGAAATCCACCATACATATCCTCATGTGGCGAAGTGCTGCACACCCTATCTGTCCACAGGCGAGGCAGATATTGTTGTTTCGCTTTCTGCGGAAGAGATACAGGCGGAAAGCAAAACCGAACTCCAGCATCCCGGATACCTCGAATATCGTGCCATTCATCGCTATTTGGCGGAAGAGCTCATTGACTTTCGCGTGTTTTTGATCCATGGCGTGCTGATGGAAGTTGAAGGGCGCGGTATTCTGATTTGCGCAAGAAGTGGCACAGGCAAAACCACCCATGCCAAACTATGGCGATCTTACCTCGGAGAAAAATGCCATATTGTCAACGGAGACAAACCTTTTGTTCGTCTGGTAGACGGTCATTATTTGGGCTATGGCACACCTTGGTGCGGCAAAGAGGGATATAACGAAAATCGCGCAGTGGAAATCACGGATATTTGCTTTTTGCATCGAGGCGAGGAGAATACCATTCACCCCATGGCAAAAGAGGAAGCATTTTCTTTTTTGCTCGCCCAAGTGCACGTTCCCACCCATCACATTGAGCGTAGACTTGCGGTGCTGGATTTGCTGGATGGTTTCCATCGGCGTGTGAAGTGTCATCGGCTGTTTTGCAATATGGACTTGTCTGCGGCCGAGGTGGCATACCAAGGCATTTTCGGTAAAAACCCGACATAATTTTGTTTATGTAGGGGGGTAAAAGACAATTTTACCTTATTTGGATGAATATTTCACTCAAAAAATGGGCAAAAAACGCCCCAAAATAGAAGGAAAACGACTATGCGCATTGTTTTGACAGATGCCAAAACCGTCAGTGCGGGAGATATTGACCTGTCTCTCTTCTCTCAATTTGGCGAGGTAGTATCCTATGACCATACCACCCCCGAGCAAGTGGCATCTCGTATTGCCTCGGCGGACGTGGTATTGCTCAATAAAACCATACTGGATAAAAAGGCACTCGACGCCGCCCCACATCTCAAATATATTGGCGTGTTTGCCACAGGCTATAACGTGGTGGACGTGGACTATTGCAAAGAACGTGGCATATGTGTCTGTAATGCCGGAACATACTCTACCGAAGCCGTGGCACAAACCGTATTTGCTTTTATTTTGCATCATTATAGCCGTGTGGCAGACTATGCACGATTTGTAGAGGAAGGCGGATGGCGTGCCTCCCCCACTTTTTCGCCGTTCGTGTTTCCCACAATGGAGCTTGCGGGCAAAACACTTGGCATTGTCGGCTATGGTTCTATCGGTCGAAAAGTGGCGGATATTGCCCTCGCATTTTCGATGAAAGTGTTGGTCTATACCCGCACCCCATCAAGACAACCTGACGGTCGTGTTTGTTACGTAGATTTCCCCACGTTGCTGCAAAATTCCGACGTCATTTCCTGCCATTGCCCCTTAACCCCCCTCACATCAGGCCTTTTTGATGAGGTAGCCTTCTCGCAAATGAAAAAGGGAGCATACTTTGTCAACACCTCTCGTGGCGGTGTTGTGGTGGAAGATGCCCTGCGCCATGCGCTGGAAAGTGAGCATTTAGGCGGTGCGGGCATTGACGTGCTCACCATTGAGCCAATGGCACAAAATTGTGTTTTGCAAGGGGTAAAAAACCTGACCATCACCCCGCACGTGGCATGGGCGCACTACGAAACCCGCAAACGACTGGTGCAGATTACCCAGCAAAACCTCCGCGCCTACCTGGAAGGTCATCCCCAAAATGTCATCGTATAATATCACACAAATAAAAAAGCTGTATCAAATCGCGCAAAATGCAAATGCGCTAATGGGTGATGTTCTTAGCGGAGAATTTAAAAAATCTGCTAAGTTCGAGCATCGCATTTGTCTGGACAAATGCATGATAGGCGGGCTAAGCCAAAGCCCTTATTATGAGCGTAGCGAATAACAAGGTTCTGCGTAGCAGGTTCTTATAACGATAGAAAGAGAGAACAAATCGGTTCGTAGCCGAAAGGTCCTCTCTTTTTTCTGTTTGGCGATATATTCGCTTCGCGAATGCGATATAACCTCGCTTTGCTCGGTTGCGATATGCTTCGCTATGCTCAGCGCGATATGATATAAATCCCCTCACGCCCCGCAGGGCATATCGCATCGAAGATATATCGCACGCATTAGCGTATATCGCAAATCCCGCGAGGGATTTATATCGCTGGGGCTGTCGCAAATTTTGCATTTGCGACAGCCCCTGTGATACAGCTTTTTGTTTTCTTGTTTGTGGCAAACGAAATACTTAACCTCCGTGTTTTACATGGGTGTTCACCCATGATAGCACTTCGTTGTATCCCCATTCTCCGGAGGCAGTAGAAAGACCTAACCGGATGACATCTTGGTCTGTGGCGCAAATGTCAAGTCCATTGATGGCAAAAAACACCAGCATTGCCAGCACGCCAATGCGCTTGTTGCCATCCACGAAGGCGTGATTTGAGACCAGCGAGTGGCAGAGCCTTGCCCCTTTTTCTTCTATGGTGGGGTAAAGTTCTATGCCGTCAAAGGTGAGAAATCCGCTCTCGAGGGCCGATGCGAGCAGTCCTTCGTCTCGCAAGGCGGGATTGCCACCTGTTTCCTTGATAAGATATTCGTGGAGTGCCATGGCGTCTTCTAATTTGATGTTTTTCATTTGGCTAACTCCTCAAAAGCAAGGCGAAAACGCTCCAAAATTTGGGTGGCGACGCGCACGATCTCGCTTGGCTCTTCTTCCTTTTGGGGATCTATGACGGGTATGATATCTTCGTTTTGCGGTTGTTTATCTGTTGTCATGGCAAATCTCCCTCCTGTTTTATTTTTAGTATAGTCGAAAAAATAGGGTTTGTCAAGCAAAAGAAAGTCAAGTGGGAATTTTGGGTTTTTTCTTGCTATTTTTGCGGGTATATGGTATGATGAGAGTGCCAATCATGAAAACCGCCAAGTGCATTGCCATGTCTCTTTGCCATTCTATTCCCCGTTCCGAGCATCCCCGTCCGCAATTTTTTCGTGCGAGTTGGGAAAATCTCAATAGCAAAAAGACAGGTATGCGCGAGGGAGATATACCTCTTTTGAAATGGATATCACGCTTTTTTTGAGCGGGGGAGAACACGCAAACCATTTATTCTTGCTTTCGAATATATTGCAGACCATATTTTATCGCAAAATCACTACCAAAATCGCTGAAAAAACCAAAAACCCCCTGTATTTTTCTAAAAATATGGGGGATAAACCAATGATCGTCGCGAAAATATTTTTTTGACCGGCCAAGACATAGAAAGGCGAATACAGTATGTATCAAATCATCACCCAAAAAGAAGCCAAACGCTTAATGGACACAAAGCAAAACTATATCATCTTAGACGTTCGCAGGCAAGATGAATATGAGGCAGGGCATATCCCGCGTGCTGTATTGCTCGACCTTGAGGAGGTGGAAGATAGGGCAGAGGATGTTTTGCCCAGCCAAGAGCAACTCATTTTGGTCTATTGCAGAAGCGGTCGCAGAAGTAAAATGGCATCGGAAATCCTCTGTGACTTGGGATATAATCACGTCAAAGAATTCGGCGGTATTCTGGATTGGCCCTACGAAGTCATTACGGGTACAACATCAATTTGCACAAAAGAGGGCAACCGCACCATCACATTGCGGCAAGCCACAATGGCAGATGCGAGCACAGCGGTGGATATTTTGCATTCCGCGCGAGACTTCCAACGTGAGCAAGGATTTGTGCAATGGCCGGACGGATATCCCGACCACACGGACGTTCAAAATGATATCGAAGAAGGCAATGGGTATGTGCTTTTGGTGGATGAGCAGATAGCAGGGTATATGTATATCGGTTTTGATGGGGATCCGGCTTATCCCAAAGTCAAAGGCGCATGGCATTCTGACTTGCCCTATGCCGTGGTGCATCGCATGGGAATTGGCGGTGATTTTAGAGGTAAAGGGCTCGCCGACAAAGCCTTTTCACTTGTGGCTCACTTTTGCCTTGATAGAGGTATTTTCAACCTTCGAATTGACACCGACGAGGCAAACAAGCGTATGCAACACATTTTGAAAAAGAACGGATTTTCCTATTGCGGTACCGTCATTCAAGTAATGGTGACCGTATGGCGTTTGATAAAATCCTTCACTGATACCCCGAAATTTATCACAATCACTAAGGAGACGAACGTATGGATTTTTTAAGAGTTGCACAAACGCGTTATTCGTGTCGCAAATATGATGCCAAAAGAGAGGTAGAAGCGCAGAAACTGGACGCCATTTTGGAGGCAGGGATACTTGCGCCTTCTGCTTGCAATGGGCAACCCTACCATATCACGGTTTGCAGGGGCGAAAAAGCGAGCGAGGTAGCAAAACTCGCTCAGGACGTGGGCATCAATGGATTTGCAAGTGATGCGCCGATTTTGCTTGTGATCTCTGAAAAACCTTATGTCAAAAGAGCGGCGTTCGGTGCGAAAATCAAACAAAACGACTATCGCTCTATGGATATTGGCATTCTTGCTGCATATCTCACCGCCGAGGCGTCCTCTCAAGGTCTTGGCTCTTGCATACTCGGGTGGTTTGATGGTAAAAAAATCGCCACCGTATGTGGTCTGGACGGTACGGTACGTTTGCTGATCACACTCGGTTACCCTTTGGATGAACTTCGCCCCAAAAATCGCAAAACTAAAGAAGAACTTGTCGATTTTTTGGGCTAAAACATATTATTTTTTAAGCCAAAAATATATAAAAATTGCAAAACCCCCCTCTTGATTGGCGCAATTTGGACCATTTTCTCAACTGCGCCAACGTGAAAAGGGGGGCTTTTTGACGTAAACAAACGTAATGAATCTATCCTTTTGAGATGGTAAAGATGGTGGCGGTGTTTTTGCGGATAGGGCGTGTAAATAGTCGATTTTACAATAAAGATTGACTTTTTCGCGCGTACGTGTTATAATCGTTTATATATCTGTTATATTTCGATACTCTTATGCTTTGCTCAAAAGGAAATATATACCTATATTTTGCAAAAGCAAACCAAATGAAAGGCAGGAAAACGTCATGTTTCCATTTAGAATGCCTGGGGCGCACGTACCCCACCGCAAGCATACCGCCTCCCTTTCACCCGTGCGGTTGCCGGTGCCAAAACAGGTCACCATCCCCCTTTCCATGCACATTGGTGCGCCTGCGAAGGCAATTGTTAAACCTGGTGATGTAGTGGCAGTAGGGCAACCAATTGCCGAGGCGGGCGGATTTGTGTCTGCTCCCATACATAGCAGCGTGTCCGGCACGGTAAAATCCCTTGACGAGATTTGGATGTCCGGTGGCCCCTCTATGGCTGTCACCATTCAAACCGATGGCGAACAAAGGGTGTGGGAAGGTGTCAAAAAACCTGATGTTTGTGATAAAGAAAGTTTCATTTCTGCCGTCCGCGAAAGCGGAGCTGTCGGACTTGGTGGGGCAGGATTTCCCACCTCGGTGAAACTTTCTATTGGCGATAAACCCTTTGATGCTCTTATCATCAACGGTGCCGAATGTGAGCCTTATATCACCTCCGACACCCGCACCATGCTGGATGATACCGACAGTCTTTTTGCCGGTATTGCACTCATTCGTCAGTATCTAAATCCCGGCAGAGTCATCATCGGTGTGGAGTCCAACAAAGCCGAATGTATTAAAAAACTCACCGCACAGGCACCGCTTGGCGTGGAAGTGAAGGCGTTGCCTCCCGTCTATCCCCAAGGGGGCGAAAAGGTGCTGATTTATCACACCATCGGGCGTGTTGTGCCCGAAGGGAAACTGCCCATTGACGTCGGAGCTGTTGTGATGAATGTCACCACCTTGGCATTCCTCGCTCACTATATGGAAACGGGTATGCCTTTGGTGGAAAAATGTGTCACCGTAGACGGTGGCGCAGTAAAAGAGCCTAAAAATGTCATTGTACCGATTGGTACGCCCATGCAGGACGTCTTTCAGTTTTGCGGTGGGTTTGTGTGCGAGCCTAAAGAGGTGCTCTACGGTGGTCCTATGATGGGTGTGGCTGTCCCCTCCACCGAGTTGCCTATCCTGAAAAATACCAACGCCATTTTGGCACTCACCGAAAAAGAAACAAGGGTGAAAAAGCAAACGGCTTGTATCAGTTGCGGAAATTGCATCAACCATTGCCCCTTTCACCTGAATCCCAAGGAAATGGCGCGCGCCTATGCGTTAGAGGATTGGGATGCGCTGGAGAAACTCAAAGTCAATTTGTGTATGGAATGCGGTTGTTGCTCCTTTGTCTGTCCCGCCAAACGCCATTTGACGGTGACCAATAAATTGGCGAAAAGACAACTTGCCGCGCGCAAGAAAAAATCTTAAGAAAGGACTGTGGATAAAATGAATAAATTAACTGTTTCTGCGGGTCCACATATCCTTTCCACCCGTACCACCCAAAAGGTGATGGGGGATGTGTTGATTGCGCTTTTGCCTGCTGTGCTGGCGGGTGTTGTGCTGTTTGGCTGGCGTAGTTTAGCCGTCATTGCCACCTGCATCGGTGCCGCCGTGCTCAGCGAATATCTCTTTACTTTGGCTTGCCACAAGGAAACCACCGTCGGTGACCTGTCCGCTATGGTAACAGGCCTCATTTTGGCACTCAACCTGCCTTCGACGATGCCTTTATGGGAAGCCGCACTCGGCTCTGTTGTTGCCATTGTGGTGGTCAAATGTCTCTTTGGCGGGCTTGGGGCAAACTTTGCTAACCCTGCCGTAGTGGGACGAATCGTACTATTTGTGGCATTTGCAAGTGATCTCATCGCACCTGTATCCAATTTTTCATCCCTCTTTGGCGTGGATATGGTCACAGGCGCCACCCCTTTAACACAATTGGATGAAGGTCTTGATGCAGCCGTTTCGCCCCTACAAATGCTCCTTGGTACTTACGGTGGCATGATTGGCGAAACTTGTGCTGTGGCACTCTTGCTCGGCTTTGCATATTTGCTGGCGCGTCGCGTGATTACTTGGCATATCCCCGTCTCCCTGATGGGTACGGTGGCGCTGGTGTCTCTTTGCTGTGGCAGAGACGTGCTGACAGATCTCTTTACAGG
>JAGBWH010000024.1 GCA_017629925.1 Clostridia bacterium | reverse complement strand
TAAATCCCACGGTGACCCGTATCTCGGTATACGCACCGTTGGTTGCTAAAAAAGCGCAGCCCGGTCAGTTCATCATTCTGCGTGTGAGTGAGGACGGCGAGCGTATTCCCTTGACCGTTGCAGGTTATGACAGAGAAGCGGGCAGCGTTACCGTGATCTTCCAGATCGTGGGTGCCACCACCGCGGCGCTGAACTGCCTGGAAGTGGGCGACTGCCTTTGTGACTTTGTGGGCCCTCTTGGTGTGGCAACCCATACCGAAGGTCTCAAAAAGGTTCTGATCGTTGGCGGCGGCGTTGGCTGTGCCATTGCTCTGCCTATCGCGCAGAAACTGCATGAGCAGGGAACCGAGGTGACCTCGGTCATCGGTTTCCGTAACAAAGATCTGCTGATCTTAGAGGACGAATTCCGTGCGGCAAGTAAGGAACTGATCGTGATGACCGACGACGGAAGCTATGGCAGACAAGGCAATGTTACCCTTCCGCTAAAAGAAATGCTTGAGGGAGGGGCGTGCTTTGATATGATTTTTGCGATAGGCCCGATTGTGATGATGAAATACGTGACCGAAACGGCAAGACCTTACGGTGTGCCCGTGACGGTATCTATGAACCCCGTGATGATTGATGGCACGGGAATGTGTGGCGGTTGTCGTCTTACCCTTTTGGTGGATGGCAAACCCCAAACGAAATTTGCCTGTGTGGATGGCCCCGACTTTGACGGATACCAAGTGGATTTTGACGAGGCGATGTCTCGCGGCGGAATGTATCGCGATTTTGAAAGAACTGCCCACGACAAGGCTTGTCACTTGTGGCAAAAGGTGGTAGACTAATATGGCAAATTTATCTCAAAAACGAAACGAAATGCCCACACAGGAGCCTGCCGTCCGCGCTCATAATTTCAGCGAGGTGGCTCTGGGCTATACAGAGGAAATGGCAGTAAGCGAAGCCAGCCGTTGCCTTGATTGCAAGAGTATGCCGTGCGTGGCAGGTTGTCCTGTCAAAATTCATATCCCTGCCTTCATCCGTAAGGTAGCGGAGAGGGATTTTGAAGGGGCGTATCAAATCATTGCCCTCGCCTCCTCTCTTCCTGCCGTGTGTGGCAGAGTGTGTCCCCAAGAAACCCAATGCGAATCAAAATGCGTGAGAGGGGTAAAGGGAGAAAGCGTTGCCATCGGTCGTCTTGAACGGTTTGTGGCAGATTGGCACAATACCTCTGCGCAAAAAACCGTCCAAAAGCCCACCCCCTGCGGTCATCGCGTGGCGATAGTGGGTTCAGGCCCCGCAGGGCTTGCCTGTGCGGGAGATTTGGCAAAAGCAGGATATGAGGTGACCATTTATGAGGCCCTTCACAGAGCAGGGGGTGTGCTGATATATGGTATTCCTGAATTTCGGTTGCCCAAATCCATTGTGGCAATGGAAGTGGAAGGGCTAAAAGCATTAGGGGTAACGCTTGAAACCAATGTGGTCATAGGCAAAACCCTTACCATAGAAGAACTATTCGAGATGGGCTTTGAGGCGGTATTTATTGGCTCAGGCGCAGGGCTACCCAATTTTATGGGCATTCCCGGAGAGTCTCTCAAAGGCGTGTATTCCGCCAATGAATACCTCACCAGAAGCAATCTCATGAAAGCCTACCTCCCCTCTCCCGTCACCCCCATTATGAAAGGGGGAAAGGTGGCGGTGGTAGGAGGCGGCAATGTGGCAATGGACGCCGCTCGTACCGCTTTGCGACTTGGGGCAGAGAAGGTCACGGTCGTCTATCGCCGTTCTGCTGAAGAATTGCCTGCCCGTCGTGAGGAAGTTTGCCATGCCGTCGAGGAAGGCGTGGAATTTGCATTTCTGACCTGCCCTGTTGAAATTTTGGGATACCAGAACCCCGAAAACCCCAAAGATCCGCAAAATGGTTTTGTGCGCGGTATGAAGTTAATGAAAATGACACTCGGCGAGCCTGACGAACGTGGCAGACGCCGTCCCGTGCCTGTACCCGAAAGCGAATATGAGATGGAGGCAGATACGGTCATCATGTCGGTCGGCACCTCTCCCAATCCCCTCATTGTCTCCACCACAGAGGGGCTGGATGTCAATGCGCATGGTTGCATTGTGACAAATGAAGAGGGGCTCACCTCTCGCAGGGGCGTGTATGCAGGGGGAGATGCCGTCACAGGTGCGGCTACCGTCATTTCCGCCATGGGCGCAGGTAAAACCGCCGCCCGTGCCATAGATGAATATTTATCCGGCAAACACTAAAAAACACGTACATATAAGAAGCACAGCCGCTTCAAAATGGATTTTAGAATTTTCTAGATGCATCTACCGAACACAAAATCAAAGAACGTAAAAGGAAAAGCAAGGCAATGAAGGAACTCTATCAGTTAACATTATCCACGGATGCAGGAGACAAGCATATTGCCGTATATGAAGGGGATGCTTTGACATTTCCTGAAACCATTGATGTTTTTACCACCTCGGCGTACGAAGAAGAATATTTTCCTTCCCCCGGCTCTTTGTTTCATGCCTTAGCCAAAAAAGGCATTTCCGTGCGAGAGCTGGCATCTCACCCTGCCTTTGATTTGCGCACGCCCTGCCATGTTTGGCTGTCCGAGAGCATTGATAGTCCCCTTTATCCCATCTCTCGTGTGGGATGTATTGAAATGGTGTATGACACAGACACAGGGGCTTACACATTGGATATGGAAGGGTTACTCCATTCCGTTCATGCCTATTTTCAAATGCTGGACATCGTATCAGGGTATGACGTGCCGATTAAACTCATTACCTTGCCCCTGCTCGGTGGCGGATATCAACATATTTCCCCCACCTTGACGCTCATTCCCGTGTGGAATGAATGTGTGTCTTTTTTGAAGCGTAATGATGCAAGTAGCCGTATTTGTATCGTGGAGCGCAACCCCGAAAAAGCGCAAATGATTGCCCAGTCGCTTGCCACCTATTACGAAGCCCACCAAAGCACATTTGCCACACCTTCCTCCGCCGAAAACAAAAAACTTGTCTTTATCAGCTATTCTTCCAAAGACAAAAACATTGCCGACCATTTGTGCCATAAGTTAGAGCAAAACGGGTTTCCCGTATGGTATGCGCCTCGTGATTGCAAAGGCCCTTATGCCCGTGCGATTGCAGAAGCGATTGAAAAGTGCTCGCATTTTGTGATTATTTTAAGCCAAAACAGTTTGGCGTCTGAGCACGTGCTCAACGAAATTGACTTGGCATTCCAAAAACTGCCCAACGGTGTGGTGTTCAAACCCCTTAAAATTGATGGCGCACTATTTACACCTTCTTTTAAGTATTATTTGTCTCGTCAGCATTGGATGGATGCTCAAAATCCGCCACTCGAAGAAAGATTAGATGAATTTGTCATGCAACTCACCGAAGAAACCCACGAGTGACGAGCGAAATATGCACAAAAAAACGCTGATGGGCTCACCCCATAGGCGAATGTTATGATAAGGATAGAGACCAAATGAAATTCAAAATGTTGTTGTTATGCTTGCTGATTACCCTACTTTTGGTGGCAAGTTTGAAAGTCGACAATCTCACACCGTCTCCCGATGTGCCAACGGAACCAGACATCATTTATGATGAAACCGTGGGGGATGTCAACTCCGAGGCGTATTGTCTTCGAGACGACTATCTCATTTACGCCCAACATCAAGACAAAAACGGTCTTTGTTGGTGTTTTGCTTCCAGCATGGCAGCATCAACCACGCTCATGAAAGCCACAGGCGAATACTATGATTTTTCAGAGGCGTGGACGGCACTCACTTGCAATGTGGTGACCCATAACTGCGCCACGGTGGGCGCAGGCGGTAGCATTTCCTATCATAGAAATTCTATGCAGTCTTGCGGCATGATGCTCGAAGGGGATTTGCCCTACCAAAACACCTACCTCATGAGCCAAGACAGCGCAGTCGATTACTATAATTACTATGCCAAATACGCCAACGACGATGTGTCAGGTATGCTCGTGTATGATGAAAGCACCAAGTATTCTAAGGATGATATACAGGGCATCAAAGAGCATATCATTGAGCATGGTAGCCTTTACATGGGGTTTACATTTAGAACAGGATTTGTCGAAGAGAACGGCGTCTTTAGTCTTGAGCCTAACCAAAAACAAACCAACTCCAATCACGCCATTTCCATCATTGGTTGGGACGATAACTACGAAAAAACCTTTTATCTTGACGGATCCGACACCCCCACCGTGTTTAAGGGGGCGTGGATCGTTCTCAATTCCTACACGGAAACCAATAGCAAAGATGGCATTGCCCTCATTTTCTACGAGGACAACAACATCTATCAAATCGAAGGGTATCGCTATGAAAAAGATACCTCAAAATCTCTCTATTTTTATGACAGCATAGAAGAAGGATATGCCTATCCCACCTTTGTAAAGGGCAAGTATTATGGGGATTTGACCGCAACAGCCGCCCGCACAAAGCAAAAAAATATCTTCTATGACAACGTTGACCTTGCCTATACCTATGAAGTCTCGGAGGGCGCTCGAATTGAGGGTATTGAGATTTATCTCAATCAACGCGACGTGACGCACCAATTTGAGGTCACCATAGATGAGGCGAAAAAGAAGTTTTATATCTCTGCTCCCAACCCTGCGTATGGTCAATACAAGGTGCTCGTTCGATATGGCAATGGCGAGGAGAGCGACACCTATCTCAACAATTTCTTTGTCACCCACGGTCTTGTGGGAGAAGAACTTGAATTTGCTAATGAACAAAACCAGTTCGTCTTGCAAACAGGCAGGGAACTTGAATATTACAGCTACACCACAGCAGAGAAAAACTATGTCATTTATACCACGCAAACGGAAGGGGTGCTCTCCTTTGTCCGTCGTGGATACACCTCCATTTATTCCGAGCAAAACATGGATATCCCCGATATTGCCTATCAGATCACAGACGGCAAAAGCTGTACGGTCACGCACACCATCACCGCCAAGTCGGGATACCAACTGCACTACAATTTCACTTTTGTCTATTGCCCCGATACCGCAATAGAGCAGGTAAGGGTATATTATGACCTCGGTGGCGGTATCAACCACAATGAAAATTACGACAAAGAACTGGCGAGCGAAACCACCCCCCTTGTCCTCTACGAGCCCACACGCCCCGGCTATACATTTGCAGGTTGGTATATGGACTACGGACATGGCTCAGTTGAAATTCCTGGGCAAAACGGCGAATATCATATCAGCTGGGACGACATCATTCATCTTGGAGAAGATCCCAAATTATATGCCAGCGGGCATTATAAAGCCTACTATTACCCATCAAACGTGCTGTTTGTCTACGCTCGTTGGAACGAGATAGACTACCATGATGTGAACATCAACATCACAGGCAAAGGCACTGTGCAACTGAGCGAAGATTTTTCGCTGGGGCAAAGCGACGGCGTCACCTGCTTGTTTGCCGCCGAAAGGGGCTGGTGCCTCTCAGAGGTGAAAGTCAATGGCATAGCCCTCACAATAGATAAACTCTTAGCGGTGATAAAGGGAGGGCTGGTGCTGGAAAACACAAGCCAAGACACCACCCTTGACGTCACTTTTGCTCAGGGTGTCCTTCTTGCCATCAACTTTGGCGAAAATATCAAAGATGCCTACCTCACAAAGTCCTATCAAGGCGAGACCATTCGTTTCTATGATGGGCAATTCATTCCTGCAAACTATTTTGATGACGATCATGTGTTCATGCTTGTGGTAGAGGTGGCAGACGCCAAAGAGGGCATGACCTATCAAATAGCGGATTTTTTGTCCTATACGCCACTCTCCCGGGAGGTGTTTACAAAAGAAGTTCGTATAAGTTATAGCGCACAGTACAAAGAAGTGGATGTTGGCTCAGCGAAAGCTAAACCCATAGAGGAGGTGGAAGTCTCTTATACGGTAAGCGAAGAGATTATTGACCACTATCTTTCGTGGGACAAGAATGCCACAAGTGGCAGTCAGTTCTCCGGCTTTTTCAGGGCAGGGGATATTATCTATTTGTTTGTAAAACCAAAAATGACGATAACGCCTTCCCCCACACTCTCAAGTGAGTATGAGCCGCTAAGTGATGGTTGGTATAGAAGAGCCATTTATGTCTCAGCGGATGCAGAGCCAATCAACGTTAGGCTGGGGTTTAGTATTCCGATAGACCCGCCTTTCATCCGAACTTATACGATTACTTGGGAAAACTGGGATGGCAGAGTGCTATGCACCCAGAAATACAGACTTGGTGCAACCCCCTCCTACCCCAACTCCTCGCCCTCAAGACCGGGTGAAGATGGTTTTATCTACATATTTATTGGTTGGGATCCTGTCCTCTCGCCTGTTAGGTCCAATCAGACGTACAGGGCTGTTTTCATGGCAGTGCCCGACGACGGAACAACACCTATACCACCTGTAGTTCCCCTGCCACCTGTGGATCAGTTACCGCCTATGACAGATTGGCCGCAGATAGACGATTTGCCAAACATAGATCAATACCCCATCGATTCATTACTGCCCGCAGATCGCTTATTCCCCGTCGACCAATGGCTTCCCATCAATCCTCCCCTTTGGGATGAAGATGACATCTTTATCCCCGATGAGGATGAGCCGGAGAAGGAAGCCGAAATTAAAAGAGCGGAAGATTGGCTGGAACGCATCCGCCAAGGCAACTAACACACACCCCAACCAAAATCCCCTCTTCTTTTGGCTCATTTTAACAAAAAGAAAATGACCTTGCAGATGGTCTCTGCAAGGTCTTATTTTATTGAAATTATTCCTATCACAAGCGGAGCGCAAAGAAAGGCACATAT
>JAGBWH010000208.1 GCA_017629925.1 Clostridia bacterium | reverse complement strand
CTTGGCTGGTATGTGGGCGAAGACCTTTATGATTTTAGTTCTCCCGTCACGGCATCTTTCACCCTCGTGGCGAAATGGCAATATACCATTGTGTTCCACACCGTCATCTTTGAGACCAATGGTGGCTCTGCGATCTCCCCTGTTTCGGTGGAGCGTGGAACACTGCTCTCTCGTCCGGAAGATCCCGTGCGCGATGGCTTTATTTTCGTAGAATGGCAACTACATGGCAAAACTTATCGTTTTGATAGCCCCGTTTTAGAGGATATCACGCTTGTGGCTGTCTATAAAGCAGATGGCACCATTCCTGCCCCCACCACCTCCGAGATCTTCATTGACACCGGCTATCTTGAAATGTGGGCAGATGTGACTTTGGCATATCAAATCAGAACCTATCGCTATGACGGCGAAACACGTACATCGATTATTTTTAGTAGCCAAGACGTTACATGGGAATTTGTTAGTTCTGATCCCACGGTTGTTACCGTGACAGCTGACGGTTCCATCACAGCCGTTGGCATGGGCGATGCGAAAGTGTACGCCATAGCCACTAAAGCAGGTAGCATGGTGATTACAGACACCGATGCAAACGGTATGCAAGTCAACCGTGTGCTGAATGTTCCCGTTGGCACGGTTTTGCCTGCGGTGGATGTAAAAGTGGTAGAGCAACCCGACTATTACAAACTCGCGCAAAGCCAAGAAAATCAAAAAATCACACTCAACCGTGGTGAATATACCATCAATGTCGCTGATTTTGTCTCCTTCCCCGAGGGAGGATATGGCGCTGGCAATATTGCCCTTTGGTATAATGGCACAGAAGGTGTCTTTACCAACACCGTAGACGATAACATTATGAGCGACTTCCCCCAATGGAATGCTTGGCTTGATAAATACGGCATTCCCACCACCTTTATGGTCATTTCCCGTTATCCACACGAAGTAGGCATGACATGGAGAGAACAGACAGCACTTGGTCAATCTGTTCAAGCGCACGGCCATTTCCATATGGCATCCAGCTCTTACGGCAATGTCAGTTCCTCCAAAATTTGGATGGACTTCTACTATGGCAAAAAAGACGTGGATATGTCAGGCGCAAACGTAGCCATCACCATGGGCTATCCCTGCGGTTATAATGATCCCTACATTAGCAAATTGCTCTATATTTCCGGTAGAGGTACTTCTGGTGGCTACAACTATATCAACACCATCAACTACAACTATCTCAATTCTAATAGTGGCTTTCACCAAGGCGTAATTGACTGTCTGGGAGGCGTGCTTGACGGCAAAAACATAGGCGTTTGGGTGAGCGTCCACTCCCATGGTATTGGTAGCTCTGCGGCAAGCATTGATGCATATCTTGCCACAATTGCAGGCTATGTCAATGCAGGTAAAATTTGGGCAGCCACATACGATGATGCCGCCCAATACGGGCAAGAACGTGACACCGCTACTTTGGTCGTCCTATCTGCTGATGCCAATGTGATGCGCTTTACCGTCACCGACCAAATGAACGACTTGCTCTTTGACCAAGCCCTGACTATCCGTCTGAAAGCGGATGACACATGGCAAGGCGTTCGTGCATTCCAAAATGGCAAAGAAATGCCTGCCCGCATTGTTGTGCATGAGGGCGAAACCTATCTTTTCGTTGATGCTGTGCCGGATAAGGGAGAGGTCACCGTCATTCGCACCTCTGTTGAAAATTTGACCGTCTCCGAAAACTTCATCAGCTATCTTTTGACTGACAATAGCGGTGCATATAACCATATGCCCCTTACCCTTCAATTCACCGTCAATGGCGATGTATGGCAAAATGCATACGCTATGCAAAACGGTTTCAGACTTCCTGCCACCCTTAAAACCGTCAATGGTATCACCACACTCACCGTTATCGCTTACCCCAATAGTGGGGAAGTGACAATCGTGCCTGTCACCGACCAATATGCTCACCGCACCTCGCTTTCCATCACAGAAGTGTGGAAGGGCGAAGTGACGCCTGACGGCACATTGCCTATCACCATTTCCACCCCCGAAGAGCTGGTGCTCTTTGCCGCGTATATCAATGCTGGTCACTCGGGCGCAGGTCTTACGTTCGTACTCGAATGTGACATAGATATGTCCCTCATCCGAGACTTTACCCCTATCGGCTGGGAACAGGTGTATGAAACCTCTTCAGGTGGCTACGATAAATGCCCCTTCTCAGGTACCTTTGATGGCAAAAATCACACGATCTCTCACTTGACAATTGAAAGCAATATGTGCATGATTGGTCTCTTCGGCTTTGTCGAAAATGGTACCGTATGCAATGTGAAAGTGGAAGGTAATGTCAGCGGTGTGAAACGCGTGGGCGGCTTGATTGGCCATGCTCTCGATGCCACGGTGGATAACTGTATCTTCAGCGGCACCGTCACCAACTATGGTATTGATGCCCACCCCAATACAGGCTCTATGACAGGCGGTTTGATTGGTGCTGTTGCAAGTTCCAAAATCACCAATTGTGGTGCGTATGCGGATGTCGTTGCCTATCCGCCTTGCGCGTATACCCATATGTATGACCGTGGCACCGGCGACTTTTCAAGCGGGTTCTACACAGGCGGTCTAATTGGCTCTGCTTACTGGAAACAAAATCACGGAGAGACCACCATTGATAACTGCGTCTTTGAAGGGAACGTCACCGCTCTTGCTTCCGAAGATGGCATTGGCGGCCATTATGTCGGTGGCTTTATCGGCAAGATGGATTGTGTGGTCATTCAAAACTCATCCTCTAATGCGAGCGTCCGTGGCGTGAAATACGTAGGTGGCTTCGCAGGCATGGAAGATGGTACCACTCGTAGTGCAAAATGTTATAACTGCGTCGCTTATGGTACTGTATCAGGCGAAGAATACGTAGGCGGTTTTGCTGGCTATCTCTATGGTAGCAGAAACGCCGGCCACCACAACACCTTCACCTATGTCAAAGTAGAGGCAAAAGAAGGCGCAGAATATGTTGGCGCCGTGTTTGGATGCCTGCGCGCGCAAAACCAAAACCCCAATCCTACGATTTATTATGTACCTTCTCTCAATCCCGATATGGTGCCTTACATTGGGCTCAATAATGATGATAGAGGCATCATCCTTACCGCAACCGTATATGAAGTGGCAAGTGGGGCAGAGGCTCTTGAAGGTCTCAATGCCTATGCGACTAAAAATGGTTACCAAACATGGATTGAAAAAGATAACACCATTACTCCCGTTCGTTTCCCCATTTATACAGTCAACTTTGTAGACAAAGATGGCAACATCTTGTCCACCCAAGCCGTCCCTGACGGCATGAGCGCATCTGCGCCCGAAATGCCCAGCTATCCCGGTCTTGTCTTTGCTGGTTGGGATGTGGCATTTGATGTGGTCAAGTCTGATTTGACCGTTACCGCACTCTACAAAGAAGTGGCTATTTTCACCGTCACTTTCTATGAAAAAGATGGCACCACCATCATCTCTTCCGTTAAGGTCAATGACGGAGAGGGCGCAGTTGCCCCCACCGCACCTCAAATTTCAGGTATGATGTTTGTGGGCTGGAGTGTGGATTTCAGCGTTGTCACCGAGGATTTGGATGTCATCGCTCTCTATACCGATGCACATACCGTTACCTTCGTGGGCAAAGACGGTAGCGTCATTGATGTTGTGATGGTACTCGACGGTGAAGCCGCCGTAGCGCCTGCCGCACCCGAAGTGGAAGGCTATCGTTTCACAGGTTGGGATGTGGCATTTGATGAAGTCAAGAGCGATCTCACCGTCACCGCCCTTTATAAAGAGACTGTCGATGCACCGATCGTCATTTCTGCCTACGACCAACGCGTCAATGGCAAACATGTAGGCTACGATGCAAGTAAAATGGCGGAATTTTATGCCCTTTTTGCTAACTACAATATCATCTTCTATACAGGCACAGCACCCACAGATCTGCCCGCAGAAGCGGCAGGCATTTGGGGACAGGTCACTGTGAAAAACAACCGCACTTCCTCCAGTTCTTGCTATGGGCAAGGCATTGCCTTCCGTCTTGATACATTTGCGCTTGACACCACCTGTGAAATTGTTCACATCAATGGTATGCTGAAATTCACAGATGCCGTACTGGTCGCAGTGCCCCTCATTCATCTCGAAACGGGCAAGCAGGTTGTGGTGGTAAGTGTGTTCTTTGGTGGTAATGACAAAATCAACGAAGGCACTCGTCTCCCCGACAGCCTGAAATCCGCCATGCAGTCTATCACGACGGCATATCCCGAAGCGGCTGGTATCATCATGAGTGGTCAGTTCCAAACGGGCAAACCTAACGTCGGCATAAGTGATACCATTTCTGGCTATGATAGTACCGCTTGGGTAGAAGGATATGACTTGGTGGCGCAAGCCGAAACTGAACTTTCAAACAAAGGTCACCATGTTTTGACATATCTCACCTCCGATGCAAAAGTGACCGTCTCCGATGTCAGCATAGTTACCCCCGAGACAAATTACGCTGTCGACCAAGGCGTGGAATTTACCGTCACCTTAAACTGATTTATCTCAAAAAAGGGCAAAACGATAGTGGCAAGCAGAGCAACTATTCTGCTGTCGTTTTGCTCTTTGGCGCACCCCAAAAATGACTGCAAAAACAAAAAAGTTGACATTTTTGACATTTTATGATATAATTTTTCTGTTTTGTGCAAAATGCACCGATGATATAGCCGCCAAAACGTGCGAAAAAATGAGAGAAGGGAAGACTTATGTCAAAGCCAAAAAAGCAGTGGATACAAAAACGCCATATGTTCTTTAGACGTCTTATTGGTCCTCCTCTGCATCTATATTGCAAACTCAAATATCATATCAAGATTGAGAAAATCAAAGAAAACCCCAAAGGTCAATATGTTGTTTTGTTCAATCATCAAACGGCGTTTGACCAATTCTTTGTCTCCCTTTCCTTTCACCGTCCTGTCTATTTCATCGCCAGCGAGGACTTGTTCTCTAAAGGATGGGTGTCTCGCCTCATTTCGTGGATTGCGGCCCCTATTCCGTTTTGTAAATCCACCTCGGATGCCTCGGCGATCATGACATGTATGCGCATTGCCAAAGCAGGCGGCAGCGTGGGGCTTTCTCCTGAAGGCAACCGCACATATAGTGGCACAACCGAGCACATGAAGCCTTCAATTGTCAAATTAGTCAGATCCTTCAAACTCCCCCTTGCCCTTTACCGTATAGAAGGTGGTTATGGCGTGCAGCCCCGTTGGAGCCATACTCTCCGCCGTGGCAAAATGAGAAGTTATGTCAGCCGTGTGGTCACACCCGAAGAATACAACGCCATGTCGGATGACGAGTTGTTTCTACTCATACAGAAAGAACTGTATGTAGACGAAAGAAAAGACCTCGCGCTGTTTTATAGCAAAAAAAGTGCGGAATATCTCGAAAGGGCAATGTATGTGTGCCCTCGCTGTGGATTGTCCGCTTTTGAAACCAAAAATGATATCATCTCTTGCAAGAGATGCCACCTGTCGGCGCGCTATCTGCCAAACAAGCAACTGCAAGGGATAGACGAGCCGTTTCCTTTCACTTATGTCAAGGATTGGTATGAAGCCCAAAATGATTTTGTGCGCCACCTTGATCTTGCACCCTATCAAGATCAACCGATCTACGAAGATCCGATTGTCTTTTATGAAAACATTTACTGTAAAAGAAAAGAATTGATTGACAAAAAAGCCACTCTTCGCGTTTATGCCGACCGCTTTGAAATCAAAACTGAGACGCAGAATTTTGTGTTCCGTTTTTCAGAGCTTGTTGGCACTACCGTTCTGGGAAAAAACAAGTTCAACATCTACCGGGACGCTCGCATTTATCAAGTGGATGGTGGCGAGCGTTTTAACGCCGTGAAGTATTTAAATCTGTATCATCATGCCCTGAACTGCCAAAATGGCACAGCCGAAGTTGGATTTTTGGGACTGTGATCATAGGAGGATAAACAATGGATACTGCAGCTAACTGGGATTTTACACTAAGCAATTACGATGACGTATGGCGCATTTTGGTGCAAGTAGGATTGCTTCTCATCTTTTTGCTTATTGGCAATCTTCTCCGCAATATCGTGCCTTTCTTTAGAAAATGCCTTATTCCTTCTGCACTTTTAGGCGGTGCTTTGCTGTTGCTTGTGGATTATATTTGCAAACAATTTGGTTTTATGCTTGTGGATAACCACACCATGCAAGTCATTACCTATCACGGTCTTGGGCTGGGATTTGCCGCCATGACGCTGAAAACAGAGAAAACCAAATGCAAAATCAGACGTTCCCAAACCTTTGAATTCGGCGTTTTGCAAGGCGGTACCTATATGCTGCAAGCATGGACGGGGCTCGCCGTTACTCTTGCCATGTATTTCATCACCGTCAATGGAAAGAATGTCATTTCCTACATCAGCGGTATATTACTTCCTTTGGCATTCGGTCAAGGGCCTGGCAACGCTCTTGCCTGGGATATTGATTATTCCAACCTCTCACAAACTCAATTTTATGGTAATGGTAGCTTTGGTTTGTCACTTGCCTCCATTGGTTTTATCGTTGCCTCTGTGATTGGGGTGCTTCACATCAATATTTCTAAATCCAAAGGGCAGATTAAACTTCGCAAAGAAAAACGCACCTCCATGGAAGAAAATGCGCAATTTGCTGCTTCAAACGAAATTCCCAACAACGAATCCGTCGATAAATTTTCCATCCAAATGGGATTTGTAGCGCTGGCTTATGCCATGGCATTCGGCATCATGTGCATATTTGCTGTGCTGTCTGACTTCACCAACGGCATTGCATGGGGCTTTAACTTTTTGTGGGCGGCGCTGAGTGCCATGCTGATTAAAGTGGTGTTTAGAAAACTTAGAAAACGCAATATCGTCAAACGCGAATATATCAATAACTATCAAATGGATAGAATTTCTGGTTTCGCATTCGATTTGATGATTGTGGCAGGCGTAGCCGCCATTGAAATCAACGATATTAAAAACTATGTTTTGCCCATCGCCATTTTAACCGTGGTAGGCACGATTACCACATACTTCTACATTCGCAAAGTCGCAAAACATTGTTTCCCTGAGTTTCAGCACGAATTTTTCCTGATGAGCTTTGGCACACTTACAGGCACAGCCTCCAACGGTGTCATTTTGCTTAAGGAAGTGGACCCTGAATTTGAAACACCCGTGGCTGATTTGTATATCAAATCCACCGTACCCGCCATGCTGATGGTAGCCCCCTTGCTCTTTTTGCTTGGTTTTGCAGGGAAATCGCTCGTCAATACGATCATCGCATTTGGCGTATTCTTCTTGCTGTTTTGTTTCTATACGCTATTCTTGTTCCGCAAAAAAATCTTCAAAAAGAAGCCAAAAGACGATATAGACTCATAAACTATACAATCAAGCATTTTGACGTCCATTGTGGCATCATCTAAAAGCGCACCTTTGCCTTCACGGACAAAAGTGCGTTTTTAGTTTTTTATTTCACAGCGAAAAGGATACTCATATGACGCCCCATCTTTTTTCATCTGCCGAGCAACTCATCGGAAATACACCCCTTCTTCGCCTCCGCAAAATAGAAGAGCATTTTTCTCTTTGTGCCCAAGTGTTGGCAAAGCTCGAAAACTTCAACCTTACCGGTTCTGTCAAAGATAGAGTGGCAAAAGCCTTTTTAGATGATGCCGAGCAAAAGGGCTTAATCCGCCCGGGCAGTACCGTCATAGAAGCCACGAGTGGCAACACAGGCATAGGTCTGGCGGCTGTGGGGACTATGCGCGGATATCGTGTCATCATCGTCATGCCTGACAGTATGTCAAAAGAACGCATCCGCCTCATGCAAGCCTATGGCGCTGAGGTGGTATTGACAGACGGCAAGTTGGGCATGAAAGGCTCTATTCAAAAAGCAGAGGAACTATCTCTTGCCATAGAGCAAAGTTTTATGCCACGGCAATTTGAAAACCCCGCAAACCCCGACATCCACTTCAAAACCACAGGCCCTGAGATTTGGCAAGCCACAGGGGGTGACGTTGATGTGCTCGTCGCAGGAGTGGGCACAGGTGGCACAATTTCCGGTGTAGGTGAGTATCTGAAAGCCCAAAACCCAAATATTCATATCGTAGCCGTTGAGCCGGCAAATTCACCCGTTTGGTCGAAAGGGGAAGCAGGTCGG
>JAGBWH010000207.1 GCA_017629925.1 Clostridia bacterium | reverse complement strand
TATGCTTCAAGCATTGACACTCTGGTGCTTTACCATTGGAATCGACTCTATCCGTCGGATATGAAACTGACCATGCCTTTGACGGGCTGGACGGTTGTGTCCGAAAAAGAGTTTGTGGGCACCGCTCATGAAAAAATAACAGAGGAGATCAGAAGAAAATGAAACGTTCTATTTGCGCCATTCTATCACTATTGCTGTGTTTGATACTGGCTTTCTCAAGCTGTGGCGGTGTGGGGAACTCCACCACGCCATCCGAGCAAAACACAACGACCACCACGCTCACACCCTCCACATCGACAAGCACATCCACAAGTACCTCCACCTCCACCACTCCCACTCCCGTGGGAGATATCACGCTGGATAATATCCCTCCCTATACGGATCAAGCTTATGTGGCAGTCAATGGTGGCGTGCCATTCTTTGACGAACATGACCTTGCGAATGCCACCACCTCCTTTGAGACATACGCTCCCCTTGATAGTTTAGGACGTTGCGGTGTGACATACGCTTCGATTGGCAGAGATCTCATGCCCACCGACGAGAGAGGCAGTATTAGCTCGGTTACCCCCACGGGTTGGATGAATGTACGATACGATTGTGTGCCGGGCGGTTATCTCTACAACCGCTCTCACCTGATTGGATGGCAACTCACAGACGAGGACGCCAACAAGTGCAATCTCATTACAGGCACTCGCTACATGAACCAAGCCATGATTCCTTTTGAAAATATGGTGGCAGACTATATCAAAGATACCAACAATCACGTACTATACAGAGTTACCCCTATATTTGAAGGCAACAATTTGCTGGCAAGCGGCGTGCTCATGGAAGCCTATTCTGTGGAAGACGAGGGAGAGGGCATCCAATTTTGTGTGTATCTGTACAACGTTCAGCCCGGCATCTCCATTGATTACGCCACAGGCGCAAGCCAACTGGCAAGTGATGACGGCAACAACGGCAACAACGGCAACAACGGTGACAATGGTGACGAGCCGGAAATTCACCAATATGTGCTCAATACCAGCTCAAAGAAATTCCATCTTCCCACTTGCACCCATGCCGGCACAATATCTTCCGCCAACCGTCAGGATTACGAGGGCACAAGAGAGAACTTAATTCAACAAGGCTACGACCCCTGCAAGGTCTGCAATCCTTAAAAGCATCATATAAAAAATACCACACAAGCGAGACAAACGCTCTTTTGTGTGGTATTTTTATGCCCGCGCTTTCGTTTTTTGACATGCAAAGCCGAGAAATAAAAATCACTCCCGTATGCCCAACTTTTCATAAGGAAGTTGGGCGGTTTTATTCGCCTGCGGCGAGTTCTATTGCTTGGCTGTGATATTCGTCTTGCGACGATTGCGGGGTTTTCGTTATAAAACAAAGAAGCGACCGCATCATGCGGTCGCTTCTTCCTGCTTCTTATTTGAAAAGTTGGCTGTATACGGATTTGGATGCCCAATCATCCAGAGAAGCAAAGGTGGATTGTGCATAGTCGGGTTGGATGATGTATACAACGAGTACCAAAGCCACGAAAACGATAGCGGCGATTTTGGTGAGACGGTCCAAAAGTTTGTCTGCCTTTTCGCCTTGCTCTCTGCCCACGAAGGTGTCAATACCACCTACGATAGCACCGGAAAGACCGGATTTCTTGTTTTTAGAACGTTGCAGTAGAACGGCGCCTACCAAAAACAAGCCCAAAACGAGCAATACAATTAAAAGAATAACGCTAAGTGTTGTCATGATGCGCGACACTCTGCACAGGCGCAGAGTTTTCCTCCAAATTAGTATGTAGATAATCAGCTCTACATTTAGACTTATTCATTTTAACACACAAAAAGCCAAAATGCAATAGCAAATTCAAAAAATCTTTATATTTTTATGAAAAATCCGAAAAAGAAGGGATTTAGTCTTCCTTCATGGCGATGTGCAGCACCTCGTAGATGACTTTATCGCAGTAGGTGGGGGAATAGACTTTGATATTGATGAGGTGATTGCCGAGTTTACGGAGCACATCGGCGGTGGGGAGGGGTAGACCGTTGAGTTCGCTGGAGTTGATTTGTCCCGATTTTGAAATCAGGCGAATGTATGTGTCACAAATCGCAGAGGACAAAAAGGCGTAAAGACCATAGAGGAACGGCGGGTCAATTTCGCCCTTTGTGCTATCCACATAATTGAGTTTATTGTGGGTAGAAATGAAACGATGAGACACAAGTTGAGAGGCAAGATACACACCGCATACCAGTTTGCGTTTGTTGGATTTGGCAGGTACGCGACGGATGAGGAGCATATTATGGTTTTTTTGCATGAGGGAAGGAATGGCGGGCATAATGTATTGCCCTTTGATTTTTGCAGGGAAGGTCACCTTGCCG
>JAGBWH010000206.1 GCA_017629925.1 Clostridia bacterium | reverse complement strand
GAAACCAAGGCAGATGATTATTTTATCTATACCTCTCAACCCGACGGCACTTGGGCGGTGTCCGGTGTGACTGCGCTTGGTGATAGTATGACGGTTTTGGTCATTCCCCAAACATTTGGCGAGGAAGAGAATATCATCACCGCCATCGCCCCCCAAGCTTTTTCGGGCACAAAACACGTAAAAGGTATTGTCATTGGTGCGGACAGCTATATCGTGGAATGCCAAAACTATCTCTTTATCAATTCCTCTGTGCGTGCACTCTATCTTTATATGGAGCCTGAAAACTTCACGGTGACCGTTGCAAAAGAAATGATGAGCGGTGCAGCAGAAGATTTCAAGCTGTACGTTTATGAAAACGACAGATTGAATAACTATAAAACCAACTATGGTTGGAGCGCATTCACAAACGACGGTTACTATGAACTCAATACCATAGCAGAAGACGAGATTGTAGATTACGCTTCTTCCAATTTGACAAAAACCACAAGATCTCCCCTGACAGTTACCCTTTTGGTGACGGTGGGATGTCTTGCGGTGGGAGCGGCACTTTGGTTTGGCGTGGATTTCTTTACCAAAAAGAAAACCGCCGCAAAACAAGACTAATCCCAAAGGGGGCTGTCGCAAATTTTGCATTTGCGACAGCCCCATCGTTTTTTATTTGAGAATTTTTGTAAATATCAAGAAAAACAGCATAAAGCCTTGATTTTTTTATATCAATGTTGTATAATACTTATAACTGCACCTTTGGGGAAGCCGTTTTTTTGGCTTTTTTGAAGGGCAATCTAAAAAGAAGGAGTTGGTTTTTCCGTGGATCCGTTACCCCGATGTTATGTAGACGGGGCAAACTATGTGCTTTCGTGTATTTGTGTTCGTTTTCGCTGTTTTGCACGGCGAAAAATCCTGTGGCGTGCATGGCTGTGCTGAAGTGTGGCATAGTCCCTCATCATCAAAAACGATACACAAACAAATATTTTAAGGAGTTTTACTTCTCATGGAAGACAACATAGTACGACAGTTACTTTTACAATTATTGCTTATTTTACTTAACGCTTTTTTTGCCGCCACCGAAATTGCTTTGATTTCGCTCAATGAAAAGAAAGTCAAAGCGCAGGCGGAGGATGGTAATGCCAAAGCAGAAAAAATGCTCACCATTATCAAAGAACCGACCAGATTTTTATCCACTATCCAAATTGGTATCACGCTCGCAGGCTTTTTGGGCTCTGCATTTGCAGCAGACAACTTTTCTGACAAGCTCACCGTGGCGATGATGCGCGCATTTAACATTGCCGAAGTGCACCAAGGCAGAGTGGATACCATCTCGGTTATTTTGGTGACGTTGATTTTGTCATATTTCACCTTAGTGCTGGGTGAACTTGTGCCCAAACGCGTGGCGATGAAACACAAGGAAAAACTCGCAGGTGCTGTGTGCGGAATCATGTCCTTTTTGACCTTTGTGCTTCGCCCTGTGGTATGGTTTTTGACCATCTCCACCAATGGTATTTTGCGTCTCTTTGGTATCAATCCCAACGAAAAAGAGGAAAGCGTTTCCGAAGAAGATATCGTGATTATGCTTGATGCAGGTGCAGATGATGGTACCTTAAAGCAAGATGATATCGAATATATTAAAAACGTCTTTAAACTCGAGCGTTTGTCTGCGCAAGACATTATGACGCCCAGAAGTGCCGTTGTTGCTGTTCCCGATGATATCGAAACAGAAGAATTGCTTGGTATCATCGAAACAGAAGGCTATTCTCGTATTCCCGTTTATCAAGGCAACTTTGACAAAGTGATCGGGATATTACACGTCAATGAGTATCTATTAAAACGCGATCGTCTTGACTTTAAGTGGGAAGACGCGATGCTTGACCCCGATTTTGTGCCCGAAACCATTCACCTTGACGTGCTCTTCAAAAAAATGCAAAAAGAGCATACCCACATGGCTGTGGTGGTCAATGAATATGGCCTCACCGCAGGTATTATCACCATGGAAGATATCATTGAGGAACTCGTAGGTGAAATTTGGGACGAGCAAGACGAAGCCATTGAGCCTATTTTGTCGACAGGCGAGGATATATATCGCGTGCTGACCGGTGTTTCCATTGACGAATTCTTTGACTTTTTCTCCCTTGACAAAAACGAAGAAATTGAATCTTCTACCGTCAACGGTTGGCTCTCCGAATACTTTGGTAGTATTCCTGAGGTGGGGGCTGAGATGACCTATGAAAATCTGCAATTCACCGTTACCCAAGCGGATGAGCAGATGACACATGAAGTCTCCGTTGTTGTACTGCCCGACGAGGAAGAGAAAGAAGAAGAAAAAGAAGACGAATAATAGCATGATGTCCTTGGTGGAGAATTTTACACTCCCCGCAAAGTGCGAGCATCGCATTTGACTAGTCAAACGTAAATGGGCTAAGCCCAAACCCATATGACAAGCAGAAAGAGATAACAAATCGGTTAGCCTCCGAAATGTTATCTCTTTTTCTGTTGGTATACAGTGATATTCTTTGCTAACACAAAGAGTGATATTGTCGCACTACGAGAGTGATATTGAAGCCTTACGGCTTCAGTGATATTCTGTTCGCTCAAAAACTTGCGAAGCAATTATCACTCGGCGTAAGCCGAATATCACTGCGTAGCAATAGAACTCGCCGAAGGCGAATAGGACTGGCGTGATACTCCGCTTGGAGTATCTTTTTTGTTAGTATAAAGTTATATTCTTTGCCAAGGCAAAGAGTGATATTTCCCTT
>JAGBWH010000003.1 GCA_017629925.1 Clostridia bacterium | reverse complement strand
TCCGCCGTTTTTACTTTTCTTGTGTTGCCTTTTTGGAGCAGTTCTCTGACGGTGCTTTGTATCCCTTCTGCCACACTTTTGGAAAGTTCACCTCCGTTATGCCACACCTGCAAACCGCTATACTGCCCGTCTGAAAAACTATTCATGTGAATGCTCACGAAAATACTGCCAGGGTGCTTTTGGGCAATCTCCAAACGATTTCGCAAATCGTACGCCTTTCGCTGTCCTTTGATGTTTTGCTCTTCGGTATACAGCAATTTGTCTTCGACACGAGTGAATAAAACGGGATAGCCCACGCTGGAAAGCCAATCTCCCAAAGCAAATGATATGGCTAAATTGATATCTTTTTCATATACCCCATTTACGCCAATCGCACCGCAATCTTCCCCGCCGTGTCCCGCGTCGATGATCACAAGTGGCAGGCTTTCCCCTCCTGATACAGAAAGCAGAGGCGAAGTAAATCCTTTGGAGGCAGATTCCCACCCAAGACCGATGACCACCAAAAAAATCAAACAAGAGCAAATGCAATATTTAAGAGAAAAATGCCAATTCCGAAACATAAAAAAACCTCCATATACAATTAATACAGTATATGGAAGTTTATAATGAAAATATGAAAATATGTTTTCAGGATTTAGGTTTATAGGGGGATGTTAAAAACCGCACGTCGCGCAGACCAAACAAATATCCGATATAACTGGCAAGCAAAGCAGGAATGGGTGTGAGCGTGAATGTGAGTGCTACAATAAATAGGGCTTCTTTTTGGAAGAACTGACAGATGATGCCGAAATACATGCCTTGGGTAAACAATGCGATAGGTTGCCCGATACCATAAAGCAGACCGCCCAGAGAACCACCAAAACTACCACCTATTTTAAGACAAATTGCCCCCAGCCAAATCATGAGTGCGAAAAAGAAATTAGGCACTTGTGCATAGAGCATCAATTTTAGCCCTAATGTGGGATCATTGACTTGCCTGCCTGCATCAATACGGATTTTGTCTCTTGCGCCGATGTCCCACATCGCCACATAGATCAAATAAAGATAAAAGAGCGCCACAAAGATGCCGGAGAGCAAGGTGAGGGTGCTGGTTTGATCCTGCTGATACATAGAGGTGGCAAATGTTAAAATCAAACCGAGCATGGTCATGCCAATTTGATAAATGAAAAGTTTGGTGATCTCGTATGAATTGCGTTTGAAAAATTGCATAAATAACCCTTTCTTTCTATTCATCTCTATTGTACTGATTTTTTGTCAAAATACAATATTTTGAGAAAAAAGTTTACAGTTTCTCTTTATTTTCGTATAAAAATATGCTATAATGTAAATACAATTTACGGAAAGGAGTAGGTATCAATGGGAAATTTAACCCTTGAAAAAATGGATTTGCACACATTTCCCCCTTATGTGGTGGACTTTGCGCACTATATGAAATCTATTTTGGCGCGTAGCGAATTGACGGTATGCGAATACCTGCTCGATTTACGTACGTTTTTCCGCTATGTTTGCGCCATTGATCAACATCTAAATTTGTATCGCGACGATTTGTCGGGTATTGATATTTCAGGTGTCACCATTGATAGATTAGCGCAAATTGACACCGATTTTCTCACAAGTTTTGTTTTCTATCTCGATACCACAAGAGACAATAGCGGCCCTTCAAAGCGCAGAAAAATATCCGCTTTGCGCTCTTTTTTCCGCTATCTCCATCAAAAAAAGAAACTCATTCCCTCAAACCCTGCAACCGATCTGGAAGGTCCAAAGCAAAAGCAAAGTTTGCCCAAGTATTTAACTTTGGCAGAGAGTACAGAGTTGCTCCGTGTCATTTACAACGACCGCACCTCTAAAAACAGGAGACGAGATTTTGCCATTGTCACTCTCTTTTTGCATTGCGGTATGCGGTTGTCAGAACTTGTGGGTATCAATCTAAATGACATTGACCGCAACTGGGAATTTGTGATGGTCACAGGTAAAGGCAACAAGCAAAGGCAACTTTTTTTGAATGATGCCTGCCGCTGCGCCCTTTATCCCTACATGAAAAAGAGAACGACAGGCGACATGGCAAAAGCGGAGACAAATGCCTTGTTTTTAAGCAAAGGCAATCGACGTATCAGCAATAAAACCGTGCAAGCCATGGTCTATAAATATCTCAATATGGCAGGTCTGGGTGGACGTGGACTTTCCGTACACAAACTGCGCCACACCGCCGCAACTTTGCTCTATCAAGAGGCGGGTGTGGATGTGCGTGTTCTCCAAGAAATACTTGGTCATGCGCAACTGAATACCACCCAAATTTATACCCACGTTGGTAGTCAAGGGGTAAAGACCGCCATTGACCAAAATCCCCTTCAAGGGATACCATTAGACAGGAGAGATGACGACGATGATACGTGAGCTTCATGTTGATGATATGAATGAGTGGCTTCCTACCCTTCGCGCAGGAGAGCAAATTGCACTCTCCGGTGTCGTTTACACGGCAAGAGACGCTGTGCATAAAAAATGGATGAAATCATTGGAATGCGGCGAAGAATTACCCATTGATCTTAAGGGTGCGGTGATTTACTACACCGGCCCTACCCCTGCGCCACATGGACGGGTGATTGGCTCGTGCGGACCGACCACATCCTCCAGAATGGATGTCTTCTACCCTTCCCTTGCGGCGCATGGTTTGCGCCTGACGATTGGTAAAGGTAACAGAAGCACCATAGTCACAGAAGCCATCATCAAATATGGTGGCGCTTATCTTTGCGCCATTGGTGGTACAGGTGCTTTATACGCCTCAACGGTCACCGCCTGCGAGACGGTCGCCTACGAAGAACTTGGCTGTGAGTCGCTCAAAAAACTAACCCTTCTTCGTATGCCCTTGTTTGTGGGCATTGACGCCCAAGGCAATACCATCTTTCCCACTCTTTAGATTTTAGGATGTATGAAACTATGACATTAGGTGAAAAAATAAAAAAACACCGCCAAGCACTCGGCCTTACGCAAAAGGCGCTCGCAGGCGATGAAATTACGAGAAATATGCTCTCTCAAATCGAAAACGACTCTGCCTTGCCCTCTGTGGGGACGCTCAAAATGCTGGCAGAGAAACTGGATGTGCCTTGTGGTTATTTGCTCTCCGAAAAAGATGATCTGTTTTTGTTTGTCAAGATGGAGCATCATCCTTATTTGCTGCATTTATATGCAGAAAAGCACTATGCAGAATGTTTTGAAGAGGCTGTTCGCATTTACGGCGAGGACAATGACAGCGAAACCGCCTTTCTTCGGTGCGAGGCGGCTTGCAAAGCCGCAGAGGAAGCCCTCCGTTCAGGCTCGATGGAAACGGCATTTCGTTTTGCATTGGAGGTGGGCGTGTTTGCTCCCCAAACCCAATATGAAACAAGCCACCTTGAAGCGGTGGCAACACTGGTTTGCGCGGTATCTGCCAATCCCAGTTCCCCCAGACTTGAGTTTGAAGAAGACAAATATCGCAAACTGGTATCTTCTGCGATGCGCGAGGACTTGTTCCATTACTTGATGGACGATATATCCTTTTCCTACAAAAACCCTGCGATGCTGCGCCACATGAGGGCAAAAAAACTCATGCAAAAGGGCGACTATGAGCAGGCTTATGCCTTGCTTGAAGGCATATCCGCCAACCCCACCACAGAACCCATTGGAGCGTATGTTCTATGGCGGGTATATGGCGATATGGAAAGTTGCGCCAAAAACAAACGAGACTTTGAAAACGCATATCGGATGTCTACTAAGCGCATGTCTCTTTTGACGGCTTTCAAATCCTAAAAAATACTTAGATGCCCAATGCGGCAGAAAGTTCTTCCTTACTTTGGTATCCTACTGCTTTTGCCACCACTTCGCCTTTGACGAACAGCACAAAGGCAGGGATGCTGGAAATGCCAAGTTCTGCACAAATAGGAAACACAATGTCGGTATTGGCTTTGGCAAAGAGTACCTCAGGTTTTTCTG
>JAGBWH010000205.1 GCA_017629925.1 Clostridia bacterium | reverse complement strand
CGCCCCCTTCAAAAAGCCTTTCTCACCGCTACCTCATCGGTGGACTTTTGGCGCGCGGTGAAAGCCAAATCAGCGGTATTTCAAGGTGTGACGATGTGACGCTGACACGGCAAGCGGTGGTTTTTTTAGGGGGAGATCTCAAAGAGGAAAATGGCATCTTGCACCTTTCGGGGGGCGAAAGCAAAGAGACATATCTTGAAATCCCCTGTGGTCTCTCTGCCTCTACTTTGCGGATGCTACTCCCTGTTGTGTGTCTGAAAAAAAGGCGCGTCAGATTTTTGTGCGAGGAGGGGCTTATCCATCGTCCGCACGAGATTTTGGCTCATTTTTGCGAAGATAATAATATTTATTTTAAGGCAGAAGAACGTTATATCGAAGTACAAGGACAGCTAAGCTGTGGAGAATTTCACTTTTTTGACAATAGCACCACACAGCTTTACAGCGGACTTTTGCTGGCACTTCCCACGCTTTCGGGAGATAGTATTCTGCATCTAAGAAAGCCGGTGGAAAGTCGCGCATATATTGAGATGACCATGGGCGTATTGGCTGATTTCGGGGTTTTGGTAGAGTGGATAGATGACGCCACATTGCGCATCCCGGGTGGGCAAACTTACACCCCCATATGCGCGAACATCCCGCCTGACCAAACCGCCGCCGCCGCACTTGACGCCTTCTTTTTTGTCTCGGAGAAAACCACGCCCAATGCCACTGTGCACAGCGTGCAAGGGGATGCCGTATATCCCACATTTTTCAGGCAACTTGACAGCCCAAATGCAAGAATTTCTTTGGCGCAAAATCCCGACCTTGCCCCCACACTTTTTGCTATGGCGAGCCTTCTTTTTGGTGGCACTTTCGTTGACATCAAACGGCTTAAAGGAAAAGAGAGTGATCGTGTTGGCGCTATGGTGCAGGAACTGGAAAAAGTGGGTGCGAACATAGAGGTAAAAGACAACACGGTGACCATCTTCCCTGCTCCGCTTCACACGCCTGAAATCCCCCTGTCTGCTCACGGTGACCACCGCATTGCGATGGCTTGCGCTTTGGTATTGTCCGTTTTGGGTGGGGTGCTGGATGGAGGCGAGGCGGTGAAAAAAAGCTATGGTGCATTTTTTGATGATATCCAAAATATGGGTATCCATTGTGTAAAAAAATAAGACGTGCGGTTTTGGGACGTGAGGACGTCGCACCGCATCAATCTATTGAGGAAAGAGCATTTGCTATGAACATGACATTTTTTCGCAAATTACCCATCCCTATGGATGTAAAGGAGATGTATCCGCTCTCAGAGCAAGCCGTGGCTTGCCGACTGCACCAACTGGAGAGGATGAAGCAAATTCTTGATGGACGGTCAAGTCAACTGCTGGTGCTCGTAGGCCCCTGCTCGGCTGACAGCGAAGTGGCGGTGCTGAGCTATATGGAAAAGTTGCGAAAACTGGCAGACGAGGTAAAGGACAAGCTGCTCATCGTTCCAAGAGTGTATACCAACAAGCCCCGCACGACCGGAGACGGTTACAAGGGGATGCTCCATCAGCCTGATCCCTTGTCTCCCCCCGATATTTTGCAGGGGCTATATGCCATTCGCAGACTACACATGAGATGCCTTGAAGAGTATGGTTTTGCACCTGCGGACGAAATGCTCTATCCCGAAGACCATCGGTATCTCTCGGATGT
>JAGBWH010000204.1 GCA_017629925.1 Clostridia bacterium | reverse complement strand
AGGCAATTCATGAAATCTATGATTTCAATTCATGCAGCCGTAAGGTTGCCATTCATTGCGTGTTCGCCTACGGAGAACACGCTATGTACCAACTACCCTTGAGGGCGGAGTTTGGATGAAGAAAACCCGTTTGGAATGGTGAAGGCGTATATACATACGTCGAAACCTTCCAAACGGGTTTAGAAAAAGAAATATAAATCCTTTAATCGGGCATTGCAGGTGACACGGTTTTGGCTTTGACCAAATCTATTGTGGGATATTTCTTATATATCCCCTTTCTTTTTCGTTCTTCGCCTAAATCCGCCCTCAACCATCCGCCGCTCAACCAAGTTTGAAGCCATGAATCCAGTCCATATCCTCATCAGTATTCACTTCGTCACCGCTTTCCCAAAGCACATCGCTTGCAAGAAAGACGGTGATATCCAGTTCAGGAGAATTGTATATCATTTTTTCCATTGTATTGTCCTCCTTCACTTATTTCTTCATACCCGCATAGGTATGAACAGCATCCATATAGAGAGCCATGGCTTGTGCCAAGGTCTTTTGCTCTGCCGTAGGCAAGTCGCTTTCCATGATGGCGTTAACAAAGGATGCCACGCTCCATACTACAGTCTCGCCATTTGCGGTAAGAGAAATATTGGCGTAAAGTGCATTAGCGGTGACAGCATCAAGCACGACGATACCGCTATCAGACACAGGATAAGAAGTCACTTCGTCTTCCCAAGAATATTTTACCAAAATCTCGGTAGCGCCTTCTACTTTCACAACAGGTACAACGCTCTCTGTACCAATTGACAAGCTCATTTGGATCGCAGAGGAAGATGTGCCTGTGGGAGCAGGATAAAGGCCATTTTCCTTGAGGGTGTCAAAGTCTGCTTTCACAAGGTCAGCGGAATAAGCGAGACCTGTTACCGCTTCAAATGTGCCTTCGCTACCTGCGGCTTCACCGTAAGCTGCCAATGCATAGAGCAGACCTTTCAGCGCCTCGCCGGCTTCACCATATTTTCTTTGCGCATAAGTGGCAACGTTATATTGAACAGAAGCAAGTGCAGCGCCGTTGTTCTTCTCTGCGAGTTGCGCCTCAGCTGTTTCGTTTAGTTTGGAGGGATCGATGCCGCCCACAACATAATGTTCGTAGTAGTCGCCTTCAAATTTCACTTGACCTTTGTATGTGAGGGTATGTTCGCCATAGGTGAAGACGGCTCCTCTATATTGAGTCAGAGGGTTGCATTTCACATAGAAGTTAAGAGCGAGTTGGCTGCCCATGGCAAGGGATGCGCCGATTTGCGCGTCGTTGAGTGCAGGCAACGCTTTGCCTGTTTCCGAGCTGACATACCAAGGGTTGTAGCTTCCGTCGGGTACAGCAGGAAGAGTACCGGCAGTAGCATTGGCATTGAGAGCCTCGACAGCGGCAGCGGCATCCGTCACGGCGATGTTGTTTTCAAACTTGTCATAAGAAGCATTGAAGTTTGTGTCATCGGCAAGCAAAGGCAGGTCAAGGTCACCTTGCGCAACATAGAAGTTATCTGTAAATTGCTTGCTATACGAAAGGTTTGGAGATTTGTTGTTGATTCCGCCCAAAAGCAGACCTGCGCCGTTTTCTTGAGCTGAGGTAACCGTACCTGCTTGCAAGCAGTTTTTGACCACCAAGCCGGCTCTCGGAGTGTTGGCAGTAGTAACGCCCACAATGCCGCCTGCTAAGCCGTTCTGGGCAGACACATCGCCGTAGTTTGCGGAGTTGTAAATATAGCAATTGGTGTTATTTCTACCAACATTGCCTATCAAACCACCAACGACACCGGTGGCACCGGCGCCTGCGATTTTCACATCACCATAGTTGGTGCAGTTATATAGATACAAAGAACCAGCGTCGATATTCGCTACAAACCCGCCAGAGGTGCCACCACCTGCGACTGTTAAATCGCCAAAGTTATGGCAATTGATGAGTGTTTTATCACCAAGGCAGTTTCCAATAAAGCCGGCAATGGAGCCATTCACTTGTGTTGACTCAATATTGGCATAATTTGCACAGTTCACAAGCAAAGCGGTGCCGCCAACAGAGCCCATAAATGCACCAAATGGGTTACTGTTTTTAGTATAAACTGCATTGCCAGAAATCGTCACGTTTTTGATCAAAGCATTAGCACTACCGTTGCCCACGAGCATGGCAGAAGCATAACTGCTTACGGTCAAATAGCCTTCAACATTGCAGTTTTCTATCGTCAAGTCACCGGCGATATTGCCTACGAGCAAAGAACTATAGAATGCCCCTACTACAAAACTTTTCGCGATATTCAAGTTTTTGAAGGTGGCATTTTTTGCATGACCAAAAGGAGCAGTATAGTTAGTACCATACAAATACATACCTTCTATCGTATGACCTGCACCATCAAGAGTTCCGCTAAAGGGATATTTCCCATTGCCAAGCGGAGAAAATTTTCCGGCATTAGCAGGTTTTGCCGTTGACCAATTCGCATAGTTAGACACATCGTTAAAACGAATATCTTGGGTGAGTTGGTATGTAGCAGCCGCATAGCTATAAAATGTACGAGGGGCATTCAAATCGAAGGTAATAGAAATATTGCCATTTTCGTCCACGCTGTATGTATAGGCATATTTTGTTAATGCAGCGTCCTCATGCAACAAAATATAATTGTTGGCCGCTTGGTCGGTATATCTATACAGCTCTTGATATACATGGCTATTTGCACCCGTAAAATACACTATCTCTTGTGTTTCGCCATTGACATCCACATAGGTGCCTGTGGAGTAAGAATTTT
>JAGBWH010000203.1 GCA_017629925.1 Clostridia bacterium | reverse complement strand
TTTTGATTGAATTGAAATCACATATAAGGAATGATAAAATGCAAAATACTATGAAAGAGCCGAAATATCCCAATAAACGCAAGCCGTTTTTTACTGGTCTTAAGGCGGTGCTGAAGTGCATCAGACCTAAGCTCACGCTGCTGGATCGCAACGAAGGTCAAGCAGAGCCCGGCATCTTCATCAGCAACCACTGTGGTACCGCCGGCCCCTTTATGGTCGAATGTTACTTACCATATAGCCATCATCCTTGGGGCGCATACCAAATGAATGGTGATATCAAATCTCGTTTTAACTACTTATACCGTGTTCTCTATATGCAAAAACTTCATATGAAAAAGGTGCCTTCGTTTTTGCTTGCGTCAATTGTTTGCGTGGTGTCCAAAGCGTATTACAAAGGCATGGGGCTGATTTCTTCTTACCCCGACATTCGTTTGGTGCGCACCATCAAGCAAAGCATTGCCTGCCTGGAAAAAAACACCTCTATCGTCATTTATCCCGAAAACTCAAATGAGGGTTACCATGACCAACTCAATGAAATCTTCGGGGGCTTTTGCCTACTCTCTAAAGCCTATTACACCAAGCATCATGTGGATTTGCCGATTTACCCTATTTACTACAATAAGTTCACCTCTCGCATGGTGGTGGATAAACCCCTTTATCTCCAACCTTTGATGCAAAAGGGAATGACAACAGGTGAAATTTGCGAGTTTTATAGAGATCATATCAATGGTCTAAAACACGCTACCGAGTAAATCAAATCATAATGCCGTAGGAACAGAATGTGACGCTTTGACACATTTTCCTGTTTCTGCGGCTCTATTTTTGCAATTTTTATTGCATTTTTATGATTTTATGGTATAATTATACTGAAATAGTCTGCACAAAACATCGAAAGGAAGGGGAAGATGGTACAAATAACAGATGTGACACCCAAAACGCCCGCCGCACGGGCAGGGATAAAGCCGGGTGATATTCTTTTGACGATTGACGGTCATGTCATTTGTGATGTGCTGGATTATCGTTTTTTTAGCACAGAGACTCATCTGGACTTGACAGTTCATCGCGAAAGCGAGATACTCTCTTTTTCGGTGGAAAAGCAAGAATATGAGGACCTTGGGTTGTGCTTTGCCACCCCACTCATGGACAAAAAGCAACGTTGCCAAAACGGTTGCATTTTCTGCTTTATTGATCAGCTACCGAAAGGGATGAGAGACACTCTTTATTTCAAAGATGACGACACGCGCCTATCTTTCCTTCATGGCAATTATGTGACCTTAACAAATCTCACCGAGGCGGATATTGACCGCATCATCGAGATGAGAATTTCTCCTGTCAACGTCTCTATACACACCACAGATCCTGAACTTCGTATAGAGATGATGCGCAACAAAAAAGCGGGGGAGGTGCTCTCCTATTTGCGCAAATTGGCAGATGCGGGTATCTCGCTGCAAGGGCAAATCGTGCTTTGTCGCGGTATCAACGACGGCGAGCATCTGCGCCGCAGTCTGGTTGATTTAGCCACCTATTATCCTGCACTTGAAAGTGTTTCTGTTGTGCCCGTAGGGCTTTCAGACCATCGAGAAGGCCTCTATCCTCTCACCCCATTTACAGAAGAGGATGCAAAAGAGGTGCTCAGTCTTGTCAATGGCATAGGGGAAGAAAACAAGAAAACACTCGGCACAAGGCTTGTGTATTGTGCGGATGAATGGTATCTGAAAGCTGGACAACCTATTCCCGAAGAGGACTATTACGAAGGCTATCCCCAAATTGAAAACGGGGTAGGGATGCTCCGTTCTTTGATGACAGAGGTGGAGACCTATCTCTCTCTTCATTCTATTAGAAGATGGAAAAAGCGTCATGTAAGTATTGTCACGGGGGTGGCGGCGGCTGATACCATGAGATATATTGCCTTGTGTGTCGCAAAAAAATGCCCACGTATCCAAATAGATGTGCACCCCATTGTCAACCATTTCTTTGGGGAGAAGATTACAGTAGCAGGTTTGCTCACAGGCAAAGACATCATCGCACAGCTACAAGGCAAAGACTTGGGAGAGATGTTGCTTCTGCCTGCTGACGCGTTGCGAGCTGACGAGGATGTACTGCTGGACGATGTGACGGTAAAGGACTTATGTGAGGCAGTATCTGTGCCTGTCGTGCCTACCGCAGGCAATGGCGAACAGCTCATTTATAATATGTGCTATTTGCCAAAAAGAACTCTATTTTCTAAAAAAAGAAAATCAAAATAATCGAAACCAAGCAAAACCCCTCCATTTTTTATAAAAAAACAGGGGAAAATGACTATATCACGCTCCCAAGCGTTAAAAAAGAAGGGAGAGAAACATATGAGCAAACCTATTGCTGCCATTGTGGGCAGACCAAATGTAGGGAAAAGTACACTCTTTAATAAAATCATTGGCGAACGCCGTTCTATCGTAGAGGACACCCCCGGTGTCACACGCGACCGAATTTATGGAGATGCTGAATGGAATGGTCGCAAGTTCCTTTTGGTGGATACGGGCGGTATTGAGCCTAAAACGGATGACTTGATTTTGAAAAAGATGCGTTTTCAGGCAGAAGTTGCCATTGAGAGTGCGGATGTCATCATTTTCATTTGCGATATCCATGCCGGACTTGTGGCAGATGACAGAGACATTGCCGTGATGCTCAAAAAGAGTGGCAAACCTGTTGTGATTTGCGTCAACAAAATGGATCGCGTTGGCACACCCCCTGCCGACTACTATGAGTTCTATGAACTCGGCTTTGATATGGATCCTATCATTTTGTCCTCTCTGCACGGCACAGGTACGGGTGATTTGCTCGATGCTGTTGTGTCCGCGTTCCCACCACCCGTGGACGAAGAGGAAGAAGACGACGTCATCTCCGTTGCCGTGATTGGCAAACCCAATGCAGGTAAATCCTCGATTATCAACCGCATTGTGGGGAGCGAGCGTTTGATTGTCTCAAACATCCCGGGCACCACCAGAGATGCGGTAGACACCTTCGTTGAAAACGAACACGGACGCTACAATTTCATTGACACGGCAGGCATTCGCCGTCAAAGTAAAGTGGTAGACAGTATTGAAAGATACAGTGTACTCCGCGCGAAAATGGCGGTGGATAGAGCCGATGTGTGCTTGATTATGGCAGATGCCAACGAGGGCATTACCGAGCAAGATGAACGCATAGCAGGTATTGCGCACGAAGCGGGCAAAGCGTCCATTATCGTCATGAACAAGTGGGACGATGTGGAAAAGGACAATGCCACCGTCAAGGAATTTACCAAACGTGCCTATGACGCCTTAAGCTACATGACCTATGCCCCGATTGCCTTTGTGTCGGCGAAAACAGGTCAAAGAGTGGCGCAACTTTATGAAAAAATCAATTCCGTTTATGCCGAAGCGTGTCGCCGAGTGACCACGGGTATGCTCAACGACCTGCTCGCTGACGCCATGGCGCGCCATCAGCCCCCCTCTGACAAGGGCAAACGTCTCAAAATTTATTACATGACACAAATCAGCACCAAACCACCCACATTTGTGATTTTCTGTAATAGTGAAGAACTGTTCCATTTTTCTTATCGTCGTTATCTTGAAAACTGCCTGCGCGAAACCTTTGGTTTTGAGGGTACGCCCATTCGCTTGGTGATTCGTCAAAAGGGCGATGAAGGAGATAAAGACTAATACCCCTTAAACCAATTTGGAGTGAAACTATGTTTATTGATAGAGTTAAAATATATGTAAAGGCAGGAGACGGCGGCAATGGCGCTATTTCCTTCCGCAGAGAAAAATACGTGCCAAACGGCGGTCCTGACGGTGGAGACGGTGGCCGTGGCGGCAACATCATTTTTAGAGTCAACCCGGGCGATAACACCCTTTTAGCGTTCCGCTATCACCGCAAATTTGTGGCGGAAAACGGTGGCAACGGTATGGGTGGCAAAAAACACGGTAAAAATGGCGAAGATGTCATCATCACCGTACCGCAAGGCACCTTGCTCAAAGATCCCGAAACCAATCGCATTATTTTTGATATGGCGGAAGCTGACACCTATGTGGTGTGTCGCGGTGGCCGTGGCGGTTGGGGCAACAGGCATTTTGCAACGCCCACTCGCCAAATCCCTCGATTTGCCAAAAATGGCACAAAGGGCGAGGAAAGAGAACTCCTCCTCGAACTGAAAATGCTGGCTGACGTGGCACTCATTGGCTACCCCAGCGTAGGCAAATCGTCTCTGCTTTCTAAAATTTCTGCGGCACGTCCCAAAATTGCCGATTACCATTTCACCACGCTATCTCCCAATTTGGGCGTGGTGTCTCTTGGAGAGGGCAAGGGGTTTGTTGCCGCTGACATTCCGGGGTTGATTGAGGGGGCTGCAGATGGTCAAGGGCTTGGCCATGAATTTTTGCGCCATACTGACCGTTGCCGTTTGCTTCTTCATGTGGTAGATATCGCCTCCGTTGAGGGCAGAGATCCCAAAGAGGATTTGGATATGATCGACCGAGAATTGGCTCGCTGGAATCCCGACCTCGCCACCCGTCCCCAAATCGTGGTGGCAAATAAATACGATGTCATGCCACAAGATTCACCCTACCTTGAGCCTTTTGTAGAGCACGTAAAATCCCTTAACAGAGAATTATTCTTTATTTCGGCCGCCACAGGCGAGGGAGTAAAGGAACTCATTGCCCGTGTGGGTGAAGTGCTCGAAACTCTGCCTCCCCTGACCGTCTACGCCTCTGAAATCACGCCCGAAGAGCAAGCCCAAAAGGGCATGGCAGGTGAAAAAATCACCACTATCACCGTAAAAGACGGTGTGTATTACGTGGAAGGTCAATGGCTGCTCAATTTCATGGGGCAAATCAATTTTGACGATTATGAATCCATGCAGTTCTTCCAAAGAGTATTGCAAAAAAATGGTGTCTTTGACCGTCTCCGAGAGGCTGGCATACAGGACGGCGATATTGTCAATCTCTACGATTTTGAGTTTGAATTTGTCAACTAATCAAATAGAAACAAAGCAAAAACCTCTTGCCAAAACAGCAGATATGCAATCTCTGGCAAGAGGTTTTTCTTTTGCTTTTTTAGGCGTTTTGTGATAATATTTTTCTCTTTGGCATAAAGTGTGGTAAAAAAGGGGAATACGCTATGCCAAAATGCTTACATTTTCTTGTTGCCACGGCACTTCTACTCGCCTTTCTTTTGACGGGCTGTGGGGCAAGTCAAAGTGCAAAAGATATTTATCTTGCCTTCGCTGAAAAATACCCTTTGCCCGCAGGTCGTATGTTTGACAGTGCATTGCCTGAAAGGAACCCCGACCGCTTTACATATGAGCAATTTCACCACGCTTTTGCTTTGCAGGATGGCTCGGATGGTTGGGCATACATAGACCATGCGGTTTTTTGGCAAAGCACGACCTCTCAAAAAATAGAAGAGATTGCCATA
>JAGBWH010000202.1 GCA_017629925.1 Clostridia bacterium | reverse complement strand
CCTTTGAATGAAAAGGATGATAGTACGGCGTAAGGCTAGTGTAGCACATTAGGGAACGTTTTGCAATGGTTTTATATATTATCAATGATTACTAAGAGCCAATGCAACAGCGCCGTGTAGAGTGGCATTTGGTCCGGGGAATTTTAGGTGGCTCTATGTAGTTTGAGATATGAGGCAAAAATAGGGCGTATCAAAAATCGTAAAAATTTTTCATTTTCCTATTGACAATCACTTGACCATGTGATACAATTAAGTAAACACATAAAGAGGTTACTCGAAATCTCACATAACGCTGATGTGTATTCTGCAGAAACGGAGGTATTTCCATGTCACTTACTTTACCCGGCACGACCATTGAAGTAAGCACCTACCAGCACGACACAGCCAATCGTGTATTGACCAATATTTTTGCGATGGGCGGGATTGTGTTGTCTCAAATTTGCACAATGACGGGGCTGGAAGCCCATACTGTGCAAAATTGGGTGAAGCGTGGTTTTTTATCTCCTCCTATCCATAGGCAGTATTCCCGACGCCAGTTTGCCCGTGTGGTGATGATCAATATGCTGCGAGAATGTATGCAAATTGACCATGTGGTGCGATTGCTTTCCTATGTGAATGGCGTGCTGAGTCGCGAAGACGACGATAGCATTGACGACTCTTTGCTATACGGATGTTTTGTGAATTTGGTTGGTCAACTGGAAGGAGAAATGCCCACAAGAGAAGCACTCGGAGAAGCCTGCGATGCGGTGCTTGAGGATTTTATTGAGACGATCCCTGACAGCAAACGGCGTATACGTCATGTGCTGATGGTGATGGTGTATGCATTTTTAAGCTATCGCTCCAAGCAACAGGCTGAACTGCTTTTGCGCGAAGTCCTGTAAACATTTTGATATCCAACATTTTACTTGAAAGGAAGCATATATATGGCACAATGGTTTGCGTCTTTAGGGCTGCTCGGACAGATCTTTCTATGTATGGCGGCACCTTCCACGGTTATTTTACTCATTCAAATTGTTTTGTCTCTTCTCGGATTTGATCATGACGGAGATGGAGACTTCGATATGCCCCCTGATGTCGTCGATGTTGACGGAGGGGAGGTAGACATTTCTGCCGCAGATGTGGCAGACCTTCAATTTTTCTCGCTGCGCAGTGTGATTGCCTTTTTCGTCACCTTCGGGTGGATGGGCGTTTCTTTGGTCAAAACAGACCTTAATCCCGTGTGGATATTTGCCATTGCATTTTTGTGTGGCGTGTTTGTGATGATGCTTGTGGCTGTGCTTATGCGCGCCATGTATCGTCTCCAATCTGATGGCACCGCAGACATTCGCAAAGCGGTGGGTGTGAGTGGCTCTGTTTACATGACGGTCCCTGCACAAAGAGGTGGAAAAGGCAAGGTCAATGTCATGATTGGTGACACTCTCACGGAACGAGATGCGGTCACAGACGAGGAAACCCCCCTTAAATTTGGCGAAGAAGTGATGGTGGTTGGTATCTCAGGCGGTAACACACTCATCGTCACTCGCAAATAAATCAATCTTAAAAAACTTAAATAGTAGGAGGAAAAATTCATGCAAGCATTAGTGACTTTTTTGGTGATTTTGGCCGTGGTTGTGTTTGCCATTTTGCTCTGGGCATTAACACGATTCCGCAAATGTCCTTCGGACAAAATCATGGTTATCTATGGTAAGGTGGGCAAAAACCCTGACGGATCTGCCCGCAGTTCTCTCTGTATGCACGGTGGCGTGCGCTTTATCGTGCCCGTGATTCAATCCTATTCCTATCTCGATTTGACACCTATTTCCATTGGTGTGGATCTGCGCAATGCGCTCTCTCGTCAAAACATTCGTATTGACGTGCCTTCCAGCTTTACCGTAGGTATTTCCACAGAGCCCGGCGTGATGCAAAATGCTGCTGAACGCTTACTCGGTCTCAAACTCAGCGAAATCCAAGACCTGGCAAAAGATATTATCTTTGGTCAGCTCCGTTTGGTCATCGCAACCATGGATATTGAGGAAATCAATACTGACCGCGACAAGTTCTTGGAAGAAGTCAGCCGTAACGTAGAAACCGAACTGAAGAAAATCGGTTTGCGCCTGATCAACGTAAACGTCACCGACATCAGCGACGAATCCGGCTACATTACCGCTCTCGGACGTGAAGCAGCTGCAAAAGCGATTAACGATGCAAAACGCAGCGTGGCTGAAAAGAACCGTGATGGTGCGATTGGTGAAGCCAACGCCCAAATGGACGAACGTATCAACGTGGCGAAAGCCAACTCGATTGCCGTACAGGGTGAAAACACCGCTCAAGCTGAAATCTCCATGTCTAATGCTCAACTGCGCGAACGCCAAGCAGAAGCGCAAAAAATTGCGACCACCGCAGAAAAGATCCAAGCCGCAAAGGCACTCGAAGAAGCGTATGCCGCAGAGCAAGCCGCAGAGCAAGCCCGTAAAGCCAGAGAAATGGCTACCCTCGAAGCCAACGTTATCGTCAAAGCCGAAATTGAAAAACGCCGTCTGGAACTCGAAGCCGAAGCCGAAGCTGAACAAGTGCGCCGTCGTGCAAAAGGTGAAGCGGATGCGATTTTCGCAAAAATGCAAGCAGAAGCAAACGGTTTGCTTGAAATGCTCACCAAACAAGCGGCTGGTTTCGCTGAACTCGTGAGAGCCGCAGGCGGTTCTGCAGAAGAAGCTTTGCGCCTCATGATTGCCGACAAACTCGAAGAACTCATGCGCATCCAAGTGGACGCCATCAGCGGTATCAAGATCGACAAGGTTACCGTTTGGGACGGCGGTGCAGGCGCAGGTGATGGCAAAACAGCCACCGCTGGTTTTTTGTCCGGTCTGCTGAAAAGCATCCCCCCTCTCTCTGAAGTGTTTGAACAAGCAGGCATGAACTTGCCTTCTGTGCTCGGCACAAAAGCAGAAGAGGCTCCCGCAAAAGCGGAAGAATAAGTTTTCTATCCAAAATCAAACAAGATCAAAAGGGAGGGCAGCCCCCTCCCCCAAAAGAAAGCATCCTAAAGTTTTTTGACATAGGATGCTTTTTTTCTTTACATTTCGACTCTCTTGTGGTAGAATACATATATCTACATGGAGTAGTGAGAAAAGGAAGAGCCAACCCTCTATGCGCGGTGGCGACTGTTGGATGGATGGCTAAAGCATAACAAATGGAGGAAAATGACGATGAAAAAAATATTTTTTGTCAGCCTTTTGGTGGTGGTTTTGGCACTCTCGCTTGTGGGATGTGTAGGGACAGGCACAGGCCAAACAAAACCGCATGACGAATACATATTGAGCGTAAAAGAGGACATCTCGCTCACCCTGACCGTAGGGGATGAGGTGGACTTTACCGAGTTTTTCACGCTCGAAAACAGCGAGGGCGAACAGTTACTTGTCACCGAGGAGATGCTTGACCTCTCCAAAGTCAATTTGACGATGCCCGGTGTGTTTCAAGTGACGCTCTCCTATAAAGGTCAGTCTTGCACCGCCACCTTTACCGTTTTGCCCCAAGGCGGTGGGCAAGGTGGGCAAGGTGGAGAAGAGCCTCCCGTAGAAGAAGGAAAACTGAGCGAAGTGCTCTCCCGCTATGACGACTACGATAAATGGAATTTTGAAATTTCTTTTAAGGTGGATTGCGACGGAGAGGAAGCCTGGAATTACCTGTATGGATTTATGGGTGATGATTTCTTCATGAGTTATCCCGACGAAGAGGGCAATACATATACCGACTACATTATCTATGACGAGGACGGCTATGTGACCTATTACGGTGACATGGGGGATGGTACTTATCTCAAAATGGATGAAGACCACGAAGAATTCTATTTGTGGATGATGTATGTGGACTATTTTGAACTCACCGAACTGGGAAGCTTCACCTTTACCGAGCAAGCCAACGGCCGTTTTGATGCCGCCGATCCTCACGCCACAGGCAATTCTGTGTTTGGCGAATTCGAGGATAATACATGGACAAGTTTTTCGCTCTTTGTCAAGGATGGGAAAATTGTGCGCATCACCGCCACCGCTGATGCCATCGAGGAAGGCGAAAACTATACCTACACCTACGACATCAATTTTAGTCGCTATGGAGCGGTGTCCTTTTCTGTCAACAATCTGCCTCTATACGAAGAAGATGAAGGCGGCTCAGGCAACGATACCCCTGAAAATCCCCCCGTTGTGGGCGGCAGCACCACTATCTTTTTAGATAAAGACCTGTCCTCGGACGGCGGACTTGATTTCTCTTCTACCGGTATTCCCAACAGTTTTGACAGCAACCGCGGTGTGCAATATTTGCAAGCGGGCGGCGATGTGGAACTGAGCGCAGGGCCTTTGTCCGGTGTGAGTGCCGTGAGCGTGGTGGTGGCTACCAACTGCCCCACGGGTATGACGGTGAGCGTGTATGTGGGCAATACCGCCCTTACCGTAAATGGCAAAACTGAGGTGCTGGTGGAAAAACAATCCACCTTCACAGAACTCACCACACTCACCTTTACTACCTCCACGCCCGTAGACGGCACGCTGAAAGTGGTGCTTGGTGCTACCGCGACGAGCAAATCCATGTATATTCATACCATCGTGGTCAATGCTTCCGGCGCAGGTGGAAATGAAGGCGGAAATGGCGACGTGTCTGGGAGTGTGATGGAAGAGCAAGTCTATGATCCCGACAAAGTTGATGGTGAACGCCTGCAAGACAAATTGATGGAAGTGGATTTTGCCATTGGGCTACCCTCCGTGGGCGATTACCATTGCCTTGTTGTGCCGATTAAATTTTCAGATACGACTATCACCTCCGCAGACCTTGCAAAACTCAACCTTGCCTTTAACGGCGATAGCTCAAGTACAGGCTGGGAAAGTGTGAGTTCCTATTACAGAAAAGCCTCCTATGGTCAACTGAATATGACCTTTGATATTGCAGATGTGTTTGTGGCAAATGGTACGTCTGATTATTACAACAACTACTACCGCACCTTTAAGGATGCCGACGGATATACCTACTATGAAACAGGCGACACCCTGCTTTTGCTTCAGGTTTTGGCATATTTAGAGGACAAAATGGATCTCACGCAATACGATACCAACGGCGATGGTTGCCTTGATGCCATTTATTTGGTGTATTCCGCAGACGTGGAGTACGAGGATGATGACAGTATTTACTGGGCATACACTACCTACTATGTCTCCTCCGAAGAGGAAAACCAAACCTTTGACGGCAAAGATGTCTACTACTATTTCTTCGCCGGATTTGATTTCATGGATGAAGACGTGGAGGGCGGATATGAGGTCACAGGCACCATCCCCGGGCTTGCCATCAACGCCGCTACCTATATCCACGAAACAGGCCACCTTCTCGGCATGGACGACTACTACGATTATTACCCCGGCGAGGGTGCGGACGAAGGGCTGGGCGGTGCCGATATGATGGATAGCACCGTGGGCGACCACAATGCCTACACCAAAATGATGATGGGGTGGATTGATCCTATCGTGGTCACAGAGGATGCGACCATTTCCATTGAAAGTTTGGCGGCAAGTGGGGAGTTTCTCATGATCTTGCTGGACTATAATGGCTCCTATTTTTCCGAATATCTCATCATTGACCTATACTCCGCCACAGGGCTCAATGAACTCCATGCAGGAGCAAAGATCAGTTATCTCTACGATGGGGCGGCGTATGGCGTGCGCATTTATCATGTGTCATCTTCGGCTGAAAACCCCTTTGATAACGATATGGTCAGCTTCACCGACTATAATAACTCTACCTCCGATATTGCCTTGATCAAACTGCTGGAAGCAGATGGCACAAGCCAATTCTCCGACACCGACGGATGGGCAAGCGATGATGATTTGTGGCAAACGGGAGACAAACTAAGCGATGCTTTCCCCACCTACAAAAGAAACGATGGGGCTTTGCTTTCCTTTGACATTATCATTGAGTATGCAGATGCGCAAGGCGCTGTGATTACCATTGATTTTGAATAAGAAATATTGACGATTTTTTCGTCCACTTTATCCCAAAAGAGGAAATACGATGGTATATTTGCCGTCATGTTTCCTCTTTTTTTGCGTGTTTGAAAAAAGAGGGGTATGTATATCGTGAATTTTTTTGCCCACACTAACGAAAAAAACAAAAATTGAGGGGGCATCATGCAAAAAAGCGGACGACTATATAAGTGGATATTGTTTCTTTGGGGCGTGTTTTCTCTGATACTTTTGACATATCTCGCGCAGGAATGTCGAAACACAGACAGCGTGGCGGTGTGCGTGCTACTCACGCTGAGCATTTTGATTTTGATTGTGTTTTGGCTGGGGAGCGTCAAAGACTTGCTGTTTTCTGTGTGCTATGTCATCAAAAGAAAAGAGTTTGATCAAATCTATCAAAAAGTGAGATGCCATACGACAAACGAGCAACCCGCCTTTGTGCTCCTTTACTGTACCTATAACGACTTTAACCCCACCGCATTGCTAAAATCTATGGAGCAAGATTATCCGAATGTGCGCACCGTGATTTTAGACGATAGCACAAAAGAACCGTTCCAAAAAGAGATAGACGAGTTTGCCCTCGCCCACCATGTCTCAGTGGTGAGGAGAGGGGATAGAGTGGGGTTCAAGGCGGGCAATCTCAACCACTATTTGGCAGGGCGAGAGGATTATGACTATTTTGTGGTACTGGATAGTGACGAGGTGCTTCCGGCTCATTACATTTCCTCTGTGCTCAAATATTTTTCGGCATTGCCTCGCATCGGGGCAGTACAGGCGCGCCATGTGGCAGGCAAGGCGGAGAATGCTTTTCAGGCATTGCTTGGCATGAGCATCAAAAGCAACGGCAAAACCGCCCAAGTCGTCAAGAATTTTTACGGCGCAAACGCCTTGCTCGGTCACGGTATGACCATCAGCCGTCCCTGCTATGAAGCCACAGGCGGTTTTCCGCACGTGGTGGCAGAGGATATTTCCATGGCGGTGCTCACAAAAAATGCAGGGTATGAGATTGTGTATGCGCAGGACGTGGAGTGCGTGGAAGAGTTCCCCTATGATTACGTGTCACTCAAAAAACGCCAATGCAAATGGACGCAAGGCAACTTGGAATATATGCAGCGCTACCACCGCGACATCATGACCTCACACATGGCATGGTATGAAAAACTGGATATGATCCTCTCCCACTATATGCTCCCCCTCACCCCCGTGCTGAGTTTTGTTTTGGTGACAATCAATATCCTTTTGGGATTATTTGACTATCAGGTCGTGCGACACTCCTTCTTTATTTACGCCGCCATGACGCTCTTTTTGCTCTCTCCGTTGGTCTCGGATGTGTTCGTCTATGGGCGCACCAAAAAAGCCTATTTGCTTTTGCCCTATTTTGGCGTCAATATCGTCACCTACGCCTCTATGGCACCCATGATGCTGCGCACCGTGTTGCGCGGCGTTTTTGGCCAACGCGCCACGTTTTTGGTCACCCCAAAAGAAAAAAGGCAGTTTTCTCTGTATGACACCTTTGCCTACACCATAGACTCTTTGCTGTTTGCCGTGGTGCTTGCGGCGTTTAGTTATTGGTCTTGCAAAACGATTTGGCCATCGGTATTGCTGGTGGGGAGTTGTGCGTTAGCACCGATGGTATTTTATCTATCCAATATCGGGTTGGGGCGTAAGTATCTCGCATAAAAAAATTCATAGAAGCGCATACAGGCTTTGTATGTGCTTTTTTGATTTTATGTGCCCAAAACAGGGAGTTTTCACAAAATTCATAACTTTGACAAGGGAAAAACGTGGCGTGTTCACAATTTGTTTATATTTATAGTATATAATGATTATGTATTGCCCTTTTTTGCCGTGACGGGCAAATGAGGAAAAAGCGAGGAAAAATGCCTGCCCTTTGGACAGCGAAAAGCGGTTTTTGGGGGCAGAGCACCGAACTATGAAAAAAATGCCGCAATAGACGGATTTTCTTTGAGAGGATATAGCAGAGTTATGATAGAAGTCAAACATCTCACAAAACGCTACGGTCATTTTTTAGCCTTGGAAGACGTGAGTTTTCAAATTGGTGAAGGCGAAATCGTAGGCTTGCTGGGGCCCAATGGCGCAGGCAAAAGTACGGTGATGAACATATTGACAGGGTGCCTGTCTGCAAGCGAGGGCGAAGTGCGCGTGGCAGGGGTGGATGTGAGAGAACATCCAACCGAGGCAAAAAAATCCGTGGGCTATCTGCCCGAGCAACCTCCTCTTTATCCCGATATGACGGTGGGAGAATATCTTCGCTTTGTGTATGATCTAAAACAGGTGGACTTGCCCCGTGAGCCACACTTGAAAGAAATATGCGAATTGGTCAAACTGGGGGATGTGGAGCATCGTTTGATTGGTCATCTCTCAAAAGGATATAGGCAACGCGTGGGCATTGCGGCGGCGCTGATTGGCGATCCCAAATTGGTGATTTTTGACGAGCCCACCGTAGGGCTTGATCCCAAGCAAATCATTGAGGTGCGCCATTTGCTTCGCACCTTAGCCAAACGCCACACGGTACTCCTGAGCACCCATATTTTAGCGGAAGCCAAGGCGGTATGCCAAAGAGTGCTGATTTTAAATCATGGGCAACTCATCGCCGACGAAGCCACGGATGCGCTGGCGCGCAAAGTGGAAGAAAACACCCATTTTCAGTATAGCATCATTGGGCCTGAAAAGGATGTGGTGAAGCTATTGCGCGGTGTTTCGGGCGTAAAAGATGTCATTTCCACAGGAGAAAGAGACGGCGAGGCTTGGGTGTATGCATTGTCAGGCGTGGCAGGTCAAGATTGTCGTAAAGCCGTTTACTATGCCTTGGCAAAACAAGGCTACCCTATCATTGCGGCAGGTGCCGTGGGGGCAGACCTTGAGTCTATTTTCATTCGCTTGGTGGATAACGCCACTTCCAAACAGTAAGGAGAAGGTCATGAAAGCCATTTTCAAACGTGAATTATACGCCTATTTCACAACGCCCATAGGCTATGCCTATTTGGTGTTTTATTTCGTGCTCTCAGGGTGTGTGTTTGCCTATACCACCTTGTTTGCCATGTCTGCGGATGTGAGTGCTTATTTTTCTTTGATGCAACTGGTGCTCACGGTACTGCTCCCTCTGCTCACCATGAAACTGCTCAGCGAAGAACGCCGTCAAAAAACCGAACAGGTATGGCTCACCGCCCCTGTGCCGGTCACTCATGTTGTGCTGGGAAAATTCCTTGCCGCTTACGTGCTGTTTGGGACAAGCCTTGTGCTTTCCTCCCTCTCTTTTCTCATCCTCACCCGCTACGCCGAGGTGAAAATTGCCGTCCTTTTTGGCAATCTTTTGGCAATGCTGTTGCTTGGCGGTGTATTTTTGGCGGTGGGGCTGTTCGTTTCTGCCTTGACCGAAAACCAATTGGCAGCAGCCGTTGGCACAGTCGGCATTTTGCTTGGCTTCCTTGCCCTTAGCTTTGTGTCGCAACTTGTGAATGTCTATTGGCTTCGCTTTATTTTGGATGGACTTTCTGTTTATACCCGTTTCCGCAACTTTACGCAAGGGGTATTTGATGTGATGGCGATGGTATATTACCTTAGCCTCAGCGGACTCTTCCTCTTTTTGACTGTGCGCGTCTATGATAGACGCCGTTACCTGTAATGGAGGAACAGATGCCATCTATTTTATCGAAAACAAACTATCGCTTCGCCAATGCGGCGATCATTTGTAGCGTTTTGGTGCTGGTGATTGTGCTAAATTTGGTGCTGTATGGGCTGGCGCAAGGCTACTCGCTTTATCTTTTTGCAGAACCCCAATACACCCACCAGGTGCATGATAGCACCATCGACTTTCTGTCGGACCTTGAAAATGACGGCAGAACGGTACGTATTCGCTTTTGCATGAGCGAGGAGCAACTACAAGATGATCCGGTATATCGCTTGGTGTGGAACACCGCCCATCAACTCAAAGAAAAACTCCCCTTTATCTCTGTGGAAACCATCAACCTCATGAGAGATCCCGAAGAGGTAGAGCCCTACCTATTTCGCTGGGTTGAAAATGAGCAAACAGGAGAAAAAGAATGGGTGCAGGTGGCAACCGCCACACGACAAACCGTGATTTTTGACGGTGAAACCACCCATACCATGCAAAGCTTATCGCAATTTTTCCATCTGGATGCAAACCAACGTATTACAGCCTATAACGGAGAGCAGGTCATGGCGGCGGCTGTGCGCTATGTGCTCACCGATACCCACCCCAAAGCGTATTACACAGGCAGTCATGGTGAGGTGGCAACCGCCCCTCTGCTCAATTTGCTGACCTGTGCAGGATATGAAGTCACACCCATTGATTTGATGCACGAAACCCCCGAAGATGAAAAGGGGATTTTGCTCATTGCCACCCCTGTTTACGATTTTGTAGAGGGGGCAGAAGGTGTGACGGCTGAAATAGAAAAAATAGAAGATTTCATGGCGCGTGGCGGACTTGTCATCGCTTGCCTTGATCCCTTGTCGAGCAATACGACGCATCTCAAAGCCCTGTTTGCCCGTCGGGGCATTGTGGTCGAGGACGGCATTGTGCGCGATAGCGAAAATGCAATCACCACAGACGGCTATACCCTTGTCGCTTCCTTTGGCGAGGGGGTAGAAGGGAAAGGACTCTCCGCACTGATCGGGGAAGATGCCCGCGTGATT
>JAGBWH010000201.1 GCA_017629925.1 Clostridia bacterium | reverse complement strand
CACTATTCTCAATACAGTCCGCCGCCCATGGGAGCTGCGGGAGTTGCGGGGGTTTCTTCTTTAATATCGTAGACAACAGATTCGGTGGTCAGCACAACGCTTGCCACAGAAGCGGCGTTTTGGAGTGCGCTTCTGGTTACCTTTGTGGGGTCCACGATGCCGGCTTCGAGCATATCGACATACACTTCATTGTAGGCATCAAAACCGAAGTTGACTTTGCCGGAGGAAACCACTTTATCTACCACAACGCCACCGTCAAATCCAGCGTTTTCAGCGATTTGGCGCATGGGGGCTTCAAGGGCTTTCAGCACGAGGAGCACACCGGTTTTTTCATCGCCTTCTGTGGTGTCGAGCAGTTTGCGCACGTCAGCGATCACATTGAGGTATGCAGTACCGCCGCCTGCAACGATGCCTTCTTCCACCGCTGCTTTAGTGGCGTTGAGGGCGTCTTCGATGCGGAGTTTCTTTTCTTTCATTTCGGCTTCTGTTGCAGCACCACCTTTAATGACAGCCACACCGCCTGCCAATTTTGCGAGTCTCTCTTGGAGTTTTTCACGGTCAAAATCGGAAGTGGTCGTCTCAATTGCCGCACGGATTTGTGCCACACGGCCTGCGATGTCAGCGGGATTGCCTGCACCGTCTACGATGATGGTGTTTTCTTTGTTGACTTTCACTTGACGAGCGCGACCGAGCATTTGCAGGGTGGTTTCTTTGAGTTCCAGACCAAGTTCGTCGGTGATGACAGTACCACCTGTGAGTGCGGCAATGTCACGGAGCATTTCTTTTCTTCTATCACCAAATCCGGGGGCTTTTACAGCAACACAGGTAAACACGCCACGGAGTTTGTTGAGCACCAGAGTGGTGAGGGCTTCACCTTCCACATCCTCTGCGATGATCAGCAGTTTTCTGCCAGCTTGCACGAGTTGTTCGAGAAGAGGGAGCAATTCTTGAATATTGGAGATTTTTTTGTCGGTAATGAGGATGAGCGCATCGTCGATGACGGCTTCCATTTTATCGGTATCGGTGGTCATGTAGGGAGACAGGTAACCACGGTCAAACTGCATACCTTCTACCACTTCGCTGTACGTTTCAGCGCTCTTGGATTCTTCGATGGTGATTACGCCATCAGCGGTGACCTTTTCCATGGCATCGGCAATCAGATTACCAACCACTTCATCGCCTGCGGAGATTGTACCAACGCGGGTGATATCTTCGGTACCGTTAATTTTTTGAGAGTGTGCGCCGAGCGCGGCAACGGCGGCTTCTACGGCTTTCGCAATACCTTTGCGAAGCACCATAGGATTTGCCCCTGCTGTCACGTTCTTCATGCCTTCGCCAATCATAACTTGCGCCAAAAGGGTAGCGGTGGTAGTGCCATCGCCTGCGGCGTCGTTGGTTTTGGTTGCCACTTCGCGCACGAGTTGAGCACCCATGTTTTCTGCGGCTTCCTCAAGTTCGATTTCTTTGGCGATGGTCACGCCGTCATTGGTAATCAGGGGTGCGCCGTATTTTTTGTCCAGCACCACGTTGCGACCTTTGGGGCCGAGGGTGATCTTGACGGTGTTTGCGAGTTTATCAATGCCACGAAGCAGGGCGTTGCGGGCTTCGATGCCATACAAAATTTCTTTTGCCATTTCACAGTTCTCCTTGTTTTACTTATTCTACGATTGCCAAAATGTCGCTTTGGCGAACGATGCTGTATTCTACGCCGTCACACTTTACTTCTGTGCCGGAGTATTTGCTGGTGATGACCTTGTCGCCCACTTTGACGACCATCGTCACTTCTTTGCCGTCCACAAGACCACCGGGGCCTACGGCAACCACTTCTACGACTTGGGGTTTTTCTTGGGCGGAACCGGGCAAAATCAAACCAGATTTTGTAGTTTCTTCCGCTTCGGTGGCTTTCACAACCACGCGATCTGCTAAAGGTTTAATTGTCATATCTATCTCCTTCAAAATTGTAATCCAAAAGATGCTGAGGGCAGGATTTCACTTGCCCCAACTCATTGGCATTGTAATACATTTGGCTGGAAATTTCAAGGCTTTTATCCTATTGTTAACATTTTATTCACATATAGTATACTAATAGGATAAATAAGGTTTAGATAGGTTTTTTTGCGAGAAAATGGCGAGATTATGCCAATTCTTTTGCCAAAAAAGCCAATATTTTTTTCTCTTCGCGCGAGACTTTTACTTGTGTTAGCCCTAATCGGTCTGCCACTTGTTGTTGGCTTAAATCCTCGTAGTAACGAAGGCGAATAATTTGTTGGCGAAGAGAGGGGAGTTTATCCATGGCAGCAGAAAGTGCCAGACGATTGAGATTTCTTTCTGCTTCTTCCTCGTCCGATAGTGCGCTTTCTACGGTTGGTCCGTCTTCGCCGCCCCATAAAAAGTCGGAGAGGGAGCAGAGGGGCATGGTGGCTTCCATGGCAGCGGCAGCCTCGGGAGGGGTGGTACCGCAACGTCTGGCAAGCTCCTCGAT
>JAGBWH010000200.1 GCA_017629925.1 Clostridia bacterium | reverse complement strand
TGAGGAGGCTTTTCTCGAAAAAGAGCTTCCTGGTTACACAGAATACAAGCAAAAGGTTAAATACCACTTGATACCGTTTGTTTGGTAAAAACAAATTCCAATTTGTCGAACAGAATAAAATGAACCCCGACAGATTTTTTCTGTCGGGGTTATCTCTTTGTTTTCTGCGGAGCAATTTCTTGCTATGTGATTTCTTCGATAAGAACATCACGCCTTTTTGGGGCTTGCTTTTCTTTATGCCGAGGCAAATTTACATCACCCACAAACGAACACTCAATCGCAAACGCCCCCCTTCAAATGACAATTTCCATTTTGGGGTTAGTTTCGCTTTTTTAGTATGATGGGCAGATGTGCGCCACACTACTTTTTGTTTTAGAGTGCCAACTCTACCCCATATTCTTCAAGCCACAGATCAAATTGATAGAGCCAAGCATAGAGTTGGGCTTTTGCCATGAGCTGGCCAAACCACGTTTGGTCGGGGGACTTTGCAAACTCCTCAAAGGCTTTTTGACAAAGCAAAGCGCGAAGGGGGCTTTCTTTTTGAGTGAGGCGAGCTTGCAGCCTTTCGTAGACCAAACTTTCGTAGGCGGGGTTGTGGGTTTTGGGATAGGGGCTCTTCTTTCGGCTGTATACCGCAGGGGGCAGAATATCCACCGTCGCCTCACGCAAAAGCGACTTCTCTACCCCACCACTATATTTCACCTCCCACGGCAAATTATAGACATATTCCACCAGCGCTTTATCCGAAAAAGGAATGCGTGCCTCTACCCCCGATGCCATGCTCATGCGATCTTTTCGCTCAAGCAGCGATGCCATAAAGTAGGTCATGGTCAGCGAAGACGCCACACGGGCGGTGGCGGAGGGGGCGGTGTCCCAATCGGGGACGGTCACCTCACGGACGCTTGTGCGATAAAGCGCATAGAGCCAGTCTTTGCCTTCTTCGCATTTGACTTTTTCTTCCAAAAACAAAGAGGCTCTGCCAAAGGGATGGTGCATCCAAGGGAACATATCTCTTCCCATCATCTCAGGGCGGTAATACCAAGGGTAGCCACCGAAAACTTCATCTGCCCCTTCTCCCGTGAGCGCAATGTTGTGGGTTTGCCCAATGGTAGAAAAAAACCACAAAAGCGAACTGTCAATATCCGCTTGCCCCGGAAAATCACGAGCATAGAGGGCATCTCGCAGGCAATTTGCCAAATCCGTGGTGGAAATGGTGAGCACCTCGTGTGTTGTGCCGAGATGCTTTGAGGCGAGGATGGCATAGTCATCATCGCGATTTGGTTGAAATAAGGTGGGGGCGTAGTCGTTGTTTTCGTAACAAAATGAAAAAGTGGAAAGGGGGTGGACGGCGTCTTTTGCGAGGGAGGTGACCACCGTGGAATCAAGTCCACCCGAGAGTAAGCAGCAAAGAGGAGCATCCCCTTCGCATCGGGTGGAGACGGCATCGCTGAGCAATTCTCTTGTGTGAAAAATGATGTCTTGCTGGTTTTCTTTGATGGGATAAAGGGGGAGACGATAGTAGGTTTTCCTTTGTAGCCCTTCTGATGAAAACGTGCAACACTCTCCTGCTTTTAGCTGATAAAGACCAGAAAAAACGCCGCTCCCGGGCACAGTTACGGGGGCTAAAAACAGCAGTTGCCAAAGCCCTTCTTGCGTGATTTTGGGCGATAAAACCCCACTGCTGACAAAGGCTTTTGGCTCTGAGCCAAAATAAAACGCGCCGTCTATTGTCGCAAAGAAAAAGGGCTTGACGCCAAAGTGGTCTCTGGCGCAAAACAAACGATTCTCTGACAAATCATAAATAGCAAAGGCAAACATCCCTTCCACCATATCAAGGCATCTCTCACCAAAGCGTGCATACGCATAAAGGAGAAGTTCTCTATCATCTTTTGGGCAGGCTTTTACACCTGCTTTTTTTAGTTTCAGCTTAGTTTTGTCTCCATGGGCGAGATGACCATCCATCACAATGGCATACACCTTGCCTTCCCACTCAATTTTGGTGATTTCTTGGGGGGTTTTTGTTTGTTTTACAAGATTTGGATGCTCTTTTAGCACGATGCCCGAGGCAATATATGTCCTTTCTCCTTTCCCGCGGTGAGGTAGCATTTGGCTCATTTTGTCCGCTTTTTGCCTTAAGTTTTCCGTTTTGCCCAAGGGGGAAAATACCCCTGCAATTCCACTCATACACTTTCTCCTGACGTGCTTTTTTAATAGTATATGCGAAAGGGGTAAATTTTGCATAAAAAAAGATAGCATCTAAGCTCTCTCACACAGAAAGGCTCTTGCTATCTCTTTTTTTGATTGGCTAAAGAAATTACACTTCGCTGTAAATCACCGTAACATTCGGGTGAAGTTGCAAAATGGAAGCGGGCACGCGGGGAGTGATGGGGCCGTTCAGGGCTTTTTCCAAAATGGCTTTCTTCTTTTCGCCGTTGGCAACAAGCAGAATTTGTTTTGCTGCCATAATACTGCCCATACCCATCGTAATTGCCTTGGTAGGCACATCTTCTTTTCTCTCAAAGAAGCGCGCGTTGGCTTCGATGGTGGATTCATCCAAAGTCACAGGGTGGGTTTCTTTGGTAAAACAGTCGTCGGGTTCGTTGAAGCCAATGTGACCATCAAGACCAATGCCGAGCAATTGCAGGTCGATACCACCAAACGATTCAATGAGGGTATCGTAACATATCCCCTCCACCATCAAATCAAATGCCATACCATCGGGTACGTTGGTATTCTGTTCTTTGTTGATATTCACGTGATTAAAGAGATGGTGATCCATAAAATAGCGGTAGCTTTGTTCGTTTTCGCCGTCCAGCCCTGCGTATTCGTCCAAATTGAAGGTGACAACCGAGGAAAAATCGACTTTTCCTGCTTGATAGTCGGAGATGAGGTTGTCGTAAATACCAATCGGAGTGGAACCTGTGGCAAGTCCGAGCACACATTGGGGTTTGGAGGTGATGACCTCGCGGATGATGTCTGCGCCCTTACGGCTTAATTCTTCGTAAGTGGCTACTTGGAGATAAGTGAGCATATTGATATCCTTTCATAATAAAATACTAAGGTTAATCTTCTCGTCGGGGCACGACGATGTCCGTTTTTTTCACAATCGCATGGTCGGGATAAACACCACGAAGGGGTGTGAGGGGGTAGACGGTGGTGTAAGGGCCGATGACGGTGCCGGGATTGAGCACACAGCCACAGCCAACATCCGCATGGTCACCGAGCATACTGCCGACTTTGCGCAAGCCCGTCTCATACTCGATATCGCCATGAATGACCACGGCTTTTTTGTCCATTTTCAAATTCGAGCAGATCGCGCCTGCGCCCATGTGGGCAAAATTGCCTAAAATAGAGTCGCCTACATAGTTGTAGTGGGGGACCTGTACGTGAGTGAGTAAAATGCAGTTTTTGAGTTCCGAGGAGTTGCCAATCACACACCCCTCGCCCAAAATGACATTGCCTCGCAGATATGCACCATGTCGAATGTCTGTGCCACTTCCAATGACCGCGGGAGGCTCAATGACAGCGTTTGGGTGAATTTTCACATTTTGTCCCACTAAAATACCTTCTGCCACTTGGGTATACCCTTCAATCCCTTCCATAAGCAAAGTTTTGATATAGTCTCCAATTTTGGGGAGCATATCCCAAGGATAGGTAGAACGCTCAAAAAGGGGTTTTAGATAAGGGGTTTGGCAATCGTAAAGCGCAGAAGTGAAAATCATTTTTTTCATGCCAAATGCCCTCCCTCTGCCACGGCATCTGCAATACGGTCTGCCAGCGCCACACAGTTTTCCTCTGCCTCACATTCGACCATAATGCGAATGACAGGCTCGGTGCCGCTGGGGCGGAGCAAAACACGGCCTTTGCCACCAATGTCTGCTTCCACAGATTTGAACGCGCGCATCACGCCCTCATCGGAAAGGACGGCATATTTATCTTTGACATGAACATTTTTTATATATTGAGGATAGTATTTCACAGGGGCGGCGAGAAAACTAAGGGGGCGTTTGCTATCGCAAAGCTCCTCTGTGAGCATAATCGCTGTGAGAAGTCCGTCGCCCGTTGTGGCGTATTTCTTGATAATAATATGACCGGATGGCTCGCCCCCCAAGCTATAATCCTGATTTTGCATACATTCATACACAAATCTGTCACCCACCTTGGTTTGCTCGCAACGAATACCAATCTCAGCAAGAGAATGCACAAAACCGCTGTTTGACATCACGGTTGCCACTACGGTATTACCGCCGAGCATACCTCTCAAGGCAAGTCTCTTGGCTAAAATATACAAAATGGCATCGCCATCCACCACATTGCCTTTTTCATCGACGGCAAGACAACGATCGCAGTCGCCATCAAAGGCAAAACCAATGTCGAGATGCTTTTCTTTGACGAGTTGACATAGCCTTTCCATATGGGTAGAACCACAATCGCAGTTGATGTTCAGCCCGTCAGGCTCAGCGCCCAGCAAGGTGACCTCAGCGCCCAGTGCGCCAAAAAGTGCGGGGGCAATCATCCAAGATGCACCGTTGGCGCAGTCAATGCCAATTTTCAGATGCTTATAGGAATGAGATGCCACAGAAATGAGATATCCCACATAGCGGTTTCTGCCTGCTACATGGTCAAAAATAGCACCAATACGGTCACGGCAGGCGAGTGGCAAGTCCTCCCCCTCCACGCCAAGACTTTTCAGGTCTCCGTCAAGATAACATTCGATAAGAGAGGTGGTTTGGTCATCGAGTTTTTCGCCATAGCGAGAAATAACTTTGATGCCGTTATCATAGTAGGGGTTGTGAGAAGCGGTGATCATCACACCGCAGTCAAACGCCTCCTGTCGCGTCACGTAAGAGATGCTGGGGGTGGTGGTAACATGGAGCATATAGGCATCTGCCCCCGAAGCAACAATCCCTGCGACTAAGGCATATTCGAGCATATAGCTGGAACGACGGGTATCTTTGCCAATGACAATACGAGGTCGGTATCCTGTTTTTTTGCCTGATAGTTCGCTTCCAAAATACCAGCCTAAAAAACGCCCCACTTTGTAGGCTTGCATAGACGTCAGGGTTTTGTTGGCTTCGCCACGAAACCCATCGGTGCCAAAATATTGATTTGCTTTTTCACCTTTGGTCATGTGTATTCCCTCCCATAACACCGAAATTTTGAAATCACAATGATAGTATATGTCATTTCATCATTTCATGCAATTTTGTGTAGGAGGGTGCGTTTTTTTGGGAAAAACTTAATGAAAATACGACAGAGCCAGTTGTTTGAAAGCAGGAAGAGCGCGCATGATCATGGCAGTGTCCACACAGTAGGCAATGCGCACATACCCAGCAAAGCCAAAACTATCCGAGGGAACAAGCAAGAGTTCATATTCCTTTGCCTTTTCGCAAAATGCTTTGGCATCGGGGGTGGGGGATTTCAGGAAGAGATAAAACGCCCCGTCGGGATACACGCACTCAAATCCATAGGAGGTGAGTGCATCATAGAGAAGGTCGCGATTGGTGCGATACGTCTCAAGGTCTGACACGTGTCCCAAACACGAGGGGATGATTTTTTGCATAAAGGAAGGTGCGCACACATAGCCCAGCGCACGTCCTGCTCCACAAATTGCCGCGAACACGTCCGCTTTTTGTGGCATAGTGTTTGGCACAGCAATATAGCCGATACGGTCGCCCGGAAGGGAGAGAGATTTGCTAAAAGAATAGCAAACCAAGGTGGCATCATAATAAGAGGGAATGTATGGCACTTCAGTTGACGCGTCATAGACGAGTTCGCGATAGGGCTCGTCTGTGAGCAGATAAATCGTGTGTCCAAATGTAGCAGACGCTTCTTTGAGTATGCCGCACAGCGTCTCTATGACGGAGCGAGGCAAAACCACGCCGGTGGGATTATTGGGGGTGTTGACAATCACACCTTTCGTGCGGGGTGTTAAGGCTTTTTTGAATGCATCAAAATCAATATAAAAATGCTCGACCTCGGGTGGCACGACCACCAACTTTGCCCCTGCATTTTCCACAAACACACGGTATTCGGGAAAATAGGGTGCGAAAACAATCCATTCGTCACCGTCTTCTGTGAGCGCGTGCAAAGAAATGGTGAGAGATGCCGCCGCGCCACAGGTCATATAAATGCCGTCGGGGGAGATGGACGCCTGAAAATTCGATGCCAAATAGCGGGAAATTGCCTCTCGCACAGCATAGTCTCCTGCGGCAGACGTATAGCCGTGAAGAGACACGGGGGACTCATTTCTGAGCAAGTTTAGCATGGTTTCACTCACCACCTCGGGTGGGGGAATACTTGGGTTGCCCAAACTAAAATCAAACACATTGTCTCTTCCGATTTCTGCCGCCCGACGATTGCCGTATTCAAAGGTTTCTCGAATGGCAGAGCGCACTTGACCAAGTTTTAGCATAGAGGGATTGATACTCATTGATATACCTCACTCGATATAGTAGGTTTTTTGTGCCTCGCTTTGTGTCATTTCCTTGCCGTCAAGACAAACGGTGAGTTTGATGTGCTCGGGGGCGGGATTTTTTACGGTAAGCGTTTTTTTGCCTTCTTTGGTGGTCCAGCCTACATAAACCAAACCGTAGGGAGTGGGTACGGTGCCTTGCATATCGTCAAACCAACCAAGGCGAGGGGACACTCGAATGTCCGTCATGCCGTCGGCGGTGGGGTAAACACCCAAAATGGCGGAAGACATCTCAAAAATCGGCGTACTGCTCCATGCATGGCATTCACTACGAGGACAAGCGGGATTTTCACACCAAGTGGTGCAATGCCAATCCAGCATGGTTTTCCAGCCCTCAAATACCAAAGGTGCAAATTCATCATAAAGTCCTGTCATCTCTAAAGCTCTGAAAAGATAGTAATTCATGGAAAAAGAAGTGCGATAAAGTGGCTCTGTCATGGCTTTTCTCATGAGTGCCACCGCCTCGTCTCCTGTGATAGCGCCAGACAAAACTGCCCAGAGCGCAGTGTGCTGTGAAAAGTCATTTCTATAGGGGGTATTGCGATACATTTGGTAATTTGGATCAAAACAATGGGTATTTAGTGCCAAAATTGCGGCATCCGCTTGCGCTAAATAATCCTCTGCTTGCCCTTTTTTGCCCAAAGAAACACAGAGCTCTGCCATGGCTTTTAATGCCACCACATAAATCATCGTATACATGGTAAGCGGCTCGTCTCTGCCACCTGCGCAGACGCCGTCTTCTATGTCGGGTTTCACCCATTCTGCCACCCAGTCCACAAAAGGCCAATAGTTAGTGGTGCCAACAAGTCCCTTTTCATCGAGCAAAGAAGCAAAGCAGGACAGCACTTTTTCTGCCGTACCAATCATTTCTTTTGCGAAAGCAAAGTCTGCCGTGTAGCGGATATATTCCCTTAGCATCAGCACCCAATAGAGCGAAAAGGAGGGGATGACCTGCACCACAACCGAGGGGTAGTTGGCTTGGATCATACCGTCGGGCAGTTGAGAGGCGGCAAGGTCGGAAATGGATTTTTTGGGCAGGGCCGTATCCCCCGTCATGCGGAGAGTAAAGAGCATTTGAAGCCCACTATCCATATCATATTGTTGCTGTTCATAGTAGGGGCAGTCCACATAGTTGTCATGCGCACAGCACAGCGCAGTATGACGGCTCACATCCCACAAGCGATTGTAGAGCGGGTCGGAGCAGGTGACTTTCCCTTCCTCTCCCATGGGATAATAGTAGGGGGCGAAGGTGAAATGATCCAGTGTATAGGGGCGATTGGATTCCAGACGAATATAGCGGAATGCACGGAAATAGAAGGTGGAGAAGGTCAAAGTGCCATCCTCTGTAAAGCGGAGAATATCGCACAGTCCCCCATTGACACCGCTACCTTGCACCACGCCGTCGGGATCATCGCGAAGATGCTTATACGGCTTGCCGTTTTCATCAAAGAGCACCTTGCTCTCGGCATAAATGAGTTTGATTTCCGTACCTGCCTCGGCGGTGACGGTGAGATGCACATACGCAGTTTCATACTGACCGGCATCATAATCCACACCTTTTTTGTCCCGTTTCACTTCTATCATGGGTTTGGCTGCGCCGGGTTTGAGATTGGGAATGGGACGAGGCGCAAGGGGATAAATACCTCTCACACCAAACATATTAAAGCTTTCGTATTCGGGTGCAGCTTGGCTGTAAAGGAAGGTTTCCACGGGCGTGAAAATGTCGCTACCATTGACTTCCTCAGAAGGGGGCACAGAGGGAATGAAGCCGGGGTAAGAATACATTTTGCGGTTTAGAAATCTTCCTACCGTCCAACTTTTGTCGGCTGTGACAGTTTCTTTTTCGCCGCTCGGATGTGTGATGCATCCCTCTATCCAAAAAGCGGCTTTATCTTCACGAAAAACAGAAATATAGTGTCCTGCCGCCACATGAAGCACATCTGCATAAACGACATTTTCCCCTTCTTTGAGATAAGGGGTAAGGTCTACTGTTTCATAAAAGCGTTTGTAGGCGGTGCCATGGCAAGGGCCCTCCACCACAAACATACCATTGACGTATAATTTGTATCGGCTATCCGCGCACACGCTTGCTTTGAAAATGCAGCCTTTTTCTAAGGTAAATACACGGGAAAAACGATACAATACACATTCATCTAACACTTCGCACACACGAAGCCATGTTGTCTCTCGCATAAGTTGTCTCCTTTTTGAAACATACGATTGCCATTTTGAAATTTTGCGATATGATTTAAGTATAGAAAAAGAGGCATAAAACCATGTGGCAAATTGACTGAGCGAACATAGTGGCATTCGTTATGCACGTACCACCATTTTCTCTCACAACTTTGCTTTGCAAAATAATCTCATGGAGTTTCAGCCCACCGTCTATCATCATGTGGAATTTGACGAGATGATCAAACTCGGCGAGGCTTTTCTCAAGGCAGAGCCTACGGAGCCTATGCTCTTTTATGTGTGGGGGCACGCCTATGAGTTTGATATTTTCGATGATTGGGATAAAATGGAAGCCTTCTGCCGTATGATGGCAGGTCAAGACGATATTTTTTACGGCACAAATCGAGAGTGTCTGCTTCCTTAATCGTCTACGCCGGGATGTGAAAAGGCGGTATCTACGGCACAGCGAACGGAGGCGCATTCTTCTTCGGTCACAGGCACATCAAAGCAGGAGAATTCGTCTTCCTTGGCGGGCAATCCCAAAAGGGCTTGTTGCCAAGTCAGGGCAAGGGCATAACGTCCCACGCCCAGAGACGCATGGAAGGTATCACGGTGCATTTTCAGCCCCGCCTTCACACCACGATACATAGAAAAGCCGGAGGGAATGATACCGTCTGCCCCGATGAGCTGTGCGGCCTCGGCATAACTGTCTGCCACCTGCTTCATCATTTCCCCGTGGGTGGTAAAGCCAAGTTCT
>JAGBWH010000199.1 GCA_017629925.1 Clostridia bacterium | reverse complement strand
CCATAGAAAACCAAAGTGTTGTCATCTCAGACGGTGACGAAAAATGCCGTGTGGTCAAAATTCATATTGAAGCAGACCAGATGGAAAACATAGCCCATGGCTTGGGAAGATATCTACTCGAAGATAAGCAAGTTTTAGCATACCTTAGAGAATATGAAGAGGACCTGAAACCCGTGGCAGAGCTCGTGGGTTGCAGTTCTATTTTCGATTGTCAAAATGAGATAGCATCCGCCTTAAAAGAAGCCAAATATGAAGGGGATGCCCTTGATATTTGGCTCGCCACACGCAAAAGCAATTTAGACTTGCTACAACTTGTGGTAAAGCAAGGAGACCTTCAACTTCTGTTGGATTTTGGCGAGGACGGTGCGAAGAAAACCGAGAAAATCATCCTCAAATCCCAAAGTAGAGACACCTACTATAATGGCTCCTATGGAGACTATGTGACCACTTCATTCACCGATGAGTATGTGTATACGGCTCGAAAAAACAATGGCACGGTCACCTATTCGCTCGACAATACCTACACAAAAACCAATCACACAACAGGAGAGACGGAGGAAAAACAAATCAACTTTTTTGCCTTCACCCGATCATCGGATACATTCTCTCTTAGATTAGTAGATGGCGAATATGAGCTGAGTGGTTCACTAAAAAAAGGTCTAAACAAAACGACCATCAGCGTACACAGATTGATTTTTGAAGGCATCGAGGCACAACCAAACCTTGAGATCACCTTCAAAACAAGAGATGCTATCCCTCGTGAGCCAGAACATTACACCACACTGCCCAGCATCACAGAAGAGGATGCAGAGGCGATAGCCAGCAAATTCTCATCTTAAATCGCAGACCAAACCAAAAACAGGACACCCTATCCCCACAGCACAACACAAGTACCGACAACATGACGAAAAAAATCATACAAGCCTTGCTTGCCGCCTTTATTTGGGGCGTGGCATTCGTGGCGCAAAGTGCAGGTGCAGGCACCGTTCCTCCCTTTACCTTCAATGCCAGCCGCAGTTTGATAGCGGTGGCAACACTTGGCGTTTTTTTACTACTAAAAACGTCCCATCAAAAGAGGAACTCACCCAACCAAAATAACCGTATTTTCACAAAACCCCTCCTGATTTATGGCGCAATATGCGGTACTATCCTCACTATCGCTTGCAATTTGCAACAATTTGGCATCGCGGTGGGAACGGATGCAGGCAAGGCAAGTTTCATCACCGCACTCTATTTGGTGCTGGTGCCACTATTCGGTTGGCTACTCGGTCACCGTGTCACATGGCTTACAGGCGTGAGTGTGGCATTGGCGATGGTGGGGATGTATTTGCTCTGTCTTAACCAAGCCTTTACCATCCAAACAGGCGATATTCTCATTATTCTTTGCGCCTTCTTCTTTTGCGCTCATATTTTGTCGATTGACCGCTTCGCTCCGCAAACTGATCCCATAGCCCTTTCTTTCGTGCAATTTTCGGTCATGACGATCGAGTCTGCCATTTTGGCACTCATTTGTGAGACTCCCACTTGGTCAGGCATCTGGGCTTCTATTTTACCTATTCTGTATGTGGGTATTTTTTCCAGCGGCGTGGCATATACCCTGCAAATCGCCGCGCAAAAAGACGCCGATCCCACTATGATCACGCTTTTGCTCAGCCTTGAGTCTGTGTTTGGTGCGCTCGCTGGGGCAGTGGTGCTACACGAAAGAATGACGCCAAAAGAACTGCTCGGATGTGGCATTTTGCTCTTTGCGGTATTGCTCTCTCAAATTCCCCTCCATGTGCTTGTCGGTTGGTTTCAAAAACGCAAAAAGTAATCAGGCACATAGCAGGCATACAAAATCAACCCAAGGCAAGCCAAAAAACTACGCGATGCCTGAACATTCACTTATAAAAATAAATAGAGCAAGGGCGCCTTCTCATAAGGAAGTTTAATTTCTCCTTGTAGGGACAGGCGTCCTCGACTGTCCTCAAAGTATAAATGCAACGCAGAAAACAAATAATTAACCCCGACAGATTTTGAAGTCTGTCGGGGTGTTTTATTTGTATAATGAATATAGATGTTTTCTTTACCTGTTTTTCAATTTCCCCACATTTTCCAAATAAATGGATACCTCTCCGCATTTAGGGCAGATAGCCACTTTGGGTTGTTCCATTCTACCGCCCCACCATTTATTTTCATCATCAGTCAACACCAATCCATAGGCTGCACCTTTCACTTTAATACCACAATTTTCAATCATTGCAATATTGCATCTAATACACTTTCGCATAATAGCCTCCAATGTTATCTTTTATTTT
>JAGBWH010000198.1 GCA_017629925.1 Clostridia bacterium | reverse complement strand
CCCCCGCATTGCCCGAAGCACCCTATAAATATGGGTATACCTTTGTAAGTTGGGCAGATGTGCCTGCGGAAGCCACACAAGATGCGGTGATTCGCGCGCACTATCAACCCAATGCTCACCACCTGCTTTACCTTGTCGATGATATCGTTGTATTTGACCAATCCGTCAACTACGGTGATCCTGTCATTGCCGCCGATGAAGTGAGTGCCATGAGCGAGGTAAAAACTTGGAATGGTCTGCCTGATATTATGCCCGACCATGACGTGGTTGTCACCGCCACCCTCAAGGACGATCAAGTGAAAGTGACTTGCGTGGTGCTGGACATGGTCGAGGAATTCTTCTTTGGCAAAAATACAGAACTCACTCTGCCTGAACTGTCCGAAAAAGAAGGATACGATTTGCTGGGCTGGGTAGAAGAAGTGCCCGCGACCGTAGGCGAAGAAGACCTGACTTTCCATGCCAACTACCAACCTCACCAGCACTTTGTCTACTTTATGTGCTGTGGTGAAGAAGTGGCATCCTTCAAAGTACCTTATGGCGCAAGCATCGAGATTCCCAACGTGGCTCGTGTCATTGATGATATTCTCTATGATGCATGGGATAACGTACCCGAGCAAATGCCCGACGAAGAAGTCACCATTCATGCGGTGGGCAGAAGAGCAGGTTGCCATATCACCTTCGTGGCAGACGGCGAAGAAATCGCCGTATTGCGCCTGACCGCCGGATCTACCATTGAATGCCCCGAAGCACCCGAAAAAGAAGGTTGCGATTTTGAAGGTTGGAGCAATCTGCCCGAAGAAGTCGACAACCAAGTGATTATCTCCGAAGCCATTTATACACCTCGTCTCTACACCGTCGATTACCGCGTGAAGGGTATGCCTTTCAGCCGTGTCGAGTATGCATACGGTACAGCCATTGAGCCCATCGAAGCACCTCCCGTCAAAAAGCGTCGCTTTGTGAAATGGAGCAATCTGCCCGATGTGATGCCTGCTTGCAACTTGGTCGTAGATGCACTCTATATGACGCAACACAGTTTCCTTTTGGCGTTCATTATTGATGGCCAGCCTTTTGCAGAATCTGTGCTTGAAACGGGCACAAGAATTTTGATGCCCACACCCCCTGAAAAAGAGGGCTATGTCTTCTCTGGATGGGATAAACAAGTTTCCATTATTGCCAAAGAGCCCATTTATGTCAATGGTAGCTATAAACCTCTGTTGAACACAGTTACCTACTATGTCAACGGCGAAGTATACGCCAGCTATGAAGTGCTCACGGGCGATCCTATTCCCACACCTGACGCACCCGAAACAGGCCGTGTATTCCTTGGATGGACTCGTCTGCCTCAAACCATGCCTGCATCCGATTTGACCGCAGAAGCCCTGATTGGTGCTACCTACACGGTTGCTTTCGTGGCTGACGGCAAGAAGCTGGAAGAGTATGTCGTAGAAGATGGTCAACCCATCACCGTACCCGAAGCGCCCGAAAAAGAAGGCTTTGTCTTTGAAGGTTGGGATGGTCTGACCGAAGTGGCTGAAAAAGACCTGATTTGTACCGCAAAATACAAACCTATGGTATTCACCGTCACCTTTATGGTCGAAGGCGAAGTCGCTCACACAGCAGAAGTGGTATTTGGTCACACGGTTGACTTGCCCGAAGCACCTGAAGTAGAAGGCATGATTTTTGATGGTTGGGATAACCTGCCCGAAGCTATGCCTGCTCAAGATGTCACTGTCAGCGCATTGCTCCACGAAGCACCTCAACCCGAAGTGGTAGAAGAGCCCGTAGTGGAAGAGCCTGCTCCTGCTGTCCTCTATTCTGTGGTATTCTATCTCGGCGAAGACGAATATGCTCGCTATGAAGTCGAGGCAGGTCAAAGTGTGCCCACACCTGAAAGCCCTGCACCTGAAATTGGGTTTAATGGTTGGGAAGAGATCCTTGAGGTTATGCCCGAAAACGACCTCGCTATTCACGCTGCCATGATACCTCTCTACGCCATCGCTTACATGGTAGATGGGGAAGAGATTGCCAGTTTTGCTGTTTTGGCTGACCAGCCCGTGCCCACGCCCGAAAGCGTGCCTGAAAAACAAGGCTACACCTTCGAAGGTTGGGAAAACTATACCGGTGTTGCCTCCGCTGACTTGGTATGCAATGCCATTTACTATCCTCGTGCACACCGCGTCACCTTCATGCTGGGCGAAGAGATGCTCACACAATATGAATTGGCATACGGTGAGAGCATTGCGTTCATCGACGCACCTGAAGTAGAAGGCAAAGTCTTTGCCGGATGGGATCATGAACTCACCGTCATGCCCGACGCTGACGTTGTGTTCTCCGCCGTGATGGAAGATGCTCCCATTGTGGAAGAAATCGTCGAAGAGCCTGTCGTTGAAGAAGTGGTAGAAGAACCTGCCGTCGAAGAAGTGGTAGAAGAACCTGCCGTTGAAGAGATACCCACCTACACTCTCACGCTGATGTGTGGCGAGGACATTTGGGCAACTTTGACACTCGCAGCAGGCGATCCTATTGCGGTACCTTCTCGTCCCGAATTGCCCGATGATGCCTTCGACTCTTGGATTGATCTGCCTGAAGTGATGCCCGAGCAAGACATCGTTGTCTATGCCAAGTATAAAGAACAACTCCAACTCGTTCGCTTTATGCTCGACGAAGAGCTGTTTACCGAATATCGCATTGCACCTTCCGTGACAGTAGATATGCCTGATGTACCCGCAAAAGAAGGTCATGTCTTTAGCGGTTGGGGAAGTGAGCCTATCACCGATGCAGACAACGCTTTGGTATATTGTGGTAGATACATTCCCAATATCCATACTGTTGTATTCATGGTGGGCAAGAAGATTGTCCACACCATCACCGTTCCTTTCGGTGCGGTGATCCCCGAGGGCGAGGTGGAAGCACCTACTCTCGAAAACAAAACCTTCTTTGGTTGGCGTGATGTGCCTGCCACGATGCCTGACGCGGATGTGAAACTCCAAGCCATCTTTGATGCACGCTTTGCTGTGACATATCTGCTGGACGATGTACTCTTCCACGAAGACATCTTGGCGCCCAAGGCTAAGATCGTGCCTCCCGAAGTGCCCGAAAAATACGGATACACCTTCGCTGGTTGGAGTGAATATCCCAAGAAGATGCGTCACGAACCTATCACCATCAAGGGAACTTATGCGCCCAACGTACATAGAGTTACCTTTATGAATGGCGAAAATGTTCTTGCGGCAGCCGATGTGGCATACAGAACAAGTATTCCTCTGCCTCCTGTTCCTGAACTGGAAGGCTACGCCTTCGCTGGCTGGGATATGGTACCTGACCTGATGCCCAATGAGGACATTGTCATCACCGCACAATACACACCTGTGGACTATGGTCTGACCTTTGTGGTAGACGGCGTTGTATTCCCCGAAATTCGTGTGGGATACGGCGAGCCTATTCCTTGCCCTGCTGTGGCAGACAGAATTGGCTACACCTTTGTTTGGGAGAACCTCCCCGAGACTATGCCCGCAGCCACCCTCATTTTGCAAGGTAAGTATCTGCTCAATACCCACACCGTCACCTATATGGCAAATGGTGAAACATTTGCAGAGCAGACCTTCACATATGGTGAGGCCATCACACCTATCACAGAAAAACCCAAGACCAAGAAACGCAAATATATGTTCTATCGTTGGGAAAATCTGCCTTCCGTGATGCCTGACCAAGATATTGTAGCTTTGGCAAGCTTTGACCATCGTCGTAAAGTGATGGCTTTGATGAAGACCGTAACATACAAGATGGAAGGTCAAGTCTATCAAACCCAAAAGGTATTGCCCGGCGACATTATCGTACCTCCTTCCGATCCTTTCAAACTCGGTTATAAACTGATTGCTTGGAAAGACCTGCCTTCCGTCATGCCCGGTGAGGACATCGTAGTAGAAGCAGAATTTGAACTCGAATTCTGCACCGCTGAATTCCGTGTGGATGATGCCGTATTCTACTCGACCGACCTGCCTTACGGCGCAGAAGTGGTAGCTCCCAAAGCACCTATCAAGACAGGATATACCTTCATTGAATGGAAGAACGCACCTACCCAAATGCCCAATTACAGTTTCGTCTCTGATGCTGTATACCACAAGAATATCTATAAGGTTTCTTATGTTGTGGGCGATGTTGTCGTTCATGTGGGTGAATTTGAATGGGGCAGAGATATTCCTCTCTACATTCCCGAGCATATTCCTCACGGCATCTTCGAAGGATGGCAAGGTCTGCCTTCCATTATGCCTGCTGAAGATATTACCGTATTCGCATTGCTCAGCATCAAAGAATTCAAAGTTACCTACCTCATCGACCGCGATCATTCCACCTTTGCAATGGTACCTTATGGCGAACTGATTGTGCCTCCTAAGATGCCTATTCGTGAAGGTAAAGGCGTGGTTGAATGGAAGAATCTGCCCGATGATTGCTTGATGCCTGGCCGCGACATTGTCGTAGAAGCCGTTTGGGGCGACCGCAGACATGCCGAAGCATACGATGAATATCTGGAAAGTCTGACCGACTCTAAGGAACAAAACGAAAAAGGCAAAAAGAAACTCAGCAGAAAAGAAAAGAAGAGACAGAAAAAGGAAAACAAAAAGCATAAGAAAATGTCTAAGAAAGACGCTGCTCGTCAGCGCGCGTTAGATGTTGAAAATGAGATTCGTCGCAGAATGCGCCGTCTCATGAGATGACCTTGACCTTTTACTCACTCTTTTTCCTGCCGAATGCAAGCTTCGTCTTGCATTCGGCAGAATGAACCGACTCTATCTAACAAGAGGCGCGAGCCTCGCTTGTATTGGCAATGGCGGTTTCGAGAGGGACACAAACTCTCCTCGCCGTCATGCCGTTTTTTATGCTTATCAAAAGCGTAGCGATATAAAACCCACTCAAAGTTATAAGTAAAAGAGGATAAAGTGATGACAAAATACGCCGTCAAGACCAATTTGCCTCCTCAATTTTCTAGCGATATACTGGAAAAAGCATTTGATGCACCCCGCGCCGCATATACTCCCTATGATCTTGTCAATACCCACAATGAGCTGTGTGGCTCAGCTGCACTACTATATCTCATCTTGTGTGAAAAATATTATCCCGGCACTAAAAGTAAAAATGGCGATACCGCCATCTCTCGTATCGAATCTCACATTCGTTATCTCATTCAGCCTGGCAACGAGCCTTCCATGCGTTGCGGTCCTTATTGGGGCTATCCTGTTACCTCTGCCGCATTGACCGTGCTGAGAAAAACGCCCCATTTATGGCAACTTTTCACCAAAGAAGAGCAGAGTCGACTCGATGATATCATGCATTGTTTTGCCATTGAATGTGCATGGGCGACCAACGACTGCAACGATTTCTGGACAGGCCCTGAACTGCGCGGAAACTATCGCAAAGGATGGAATCCCAACCATCGCAGTCCCGGTGTGCTTCCCATTATGTTTGCCACTATTTATTTTGATAGCGTGGATAAAGTTAACGCCATGCTCACAGACTTTGATTATGACGCTTTTGTGGCGCATCTCACCGAAATTGGCTTTACTTCCGCTTTGGCTACCGTCACCACCGCAGGGAAAACCCTGATGGAAGAGGGCGGGGAATGTTTCCTTCTAAAAGACCATGAGCCCGCAGGTCGTGGCGCGGGGATCAAGCACCCCTACGTTTATCGTGGCATTCCGCTTTGCGACACACAAGCGCTGTTTAGTGAAATTCTTTTGCAAAACTGCCAAGGTGGCAAAGTCGTTGACTGTGTAGGCGACAAAGAAAGTGGCATCTGTGGCTATCTCATGAATGGCACCTCTCCTGTGTTAGGTCTGGAAGGCATGATGACGGAGTTTACCTCCCATGATGCATCGGGTATTCGCTCGGATATCACCTATTGCGCTTCTAATTTCTGCATTCTTGTGCCTGCTCTTGCTGCCATGGTGGCACTTGGCGCTTGGGATCCTCAAGCACCCGAAAACCAATTGGCATCTGAACGCACTACGATTAGTAACATCGACTTCCTCTATAAAATTGAAAATGGCTATTATTCCTTTTCCCATGGCAAGGGTAGAGTTTCGGGTGAAAAGAGCACCCATGGCGTGTATCCCTTCGCCAAGGATTTGTGGAAATGTATGCTCTCCTAACCGATAAATAGAAATGCACAAACCTTCTCTGCCACAAGAAGTGTATTTCATACAAATACCCCCCACTTTTTATCAAAATATGCCACATATTGTCATCTATATGTGGAGAAAGGAAGCCACAACCTATGGCAAAAAATACCCCTGTGCCTGACCAACCGACTCTCTATGGAGAGCAGAGTATTTCTTCGCTCAAAGGTGCTGATCGTGTGCGCCGCAGACCTGCGGTCATCTTCGGCTCTGATGGACTTGAAGGATGTGAGCATTCCTTCTTTGAAATTTTAGCCAATGCGGTAGACGAGGCAAGAGAAGGGCATGGCAATCGCATTATTGTCAAAGCCATGCTGGACCACTCCATTGAAGTAGAAGACTTTGGTCGTGGCGTTCCTCTTGGATATAATGAGCGCGAAAAACGCTACAACTGGGAGTTGGTGTTCTGCGAATTGTATGCAGGCGGTAAGTACGATAACAACGGCGAAAATGCCGCCTATCAATACTCCCTTGGGCTGAATGGTTTGGGCGCTTGCGCCACACAATACTCCTCCGAATACATGGAGGTCAGTTCCTACAATGGCACTCAACTCTCCCAAATCAGTTTTGTGCGCGGCGAAGCCAAGGGCAAACTCCGTGTACGCGAACTCACCCCCAAAGACCAAAAAAGGCAGGGCACTATCATTCGCTGGAAGCCTGACCTTGAAGTCTTTACCGATATTAACATTCCGTTTTCTTTCTTTGAAGATATCATGCACAGGCAAGCCATTGTCAATGCAGGCATCACCTTTGAACTTCACGAAGAGCAAGAGGACGGCACATTTACCACCCTCTCGTTTTGCTATCCGGGAGGCATTGGCGACTATGTTCGCAAAGTCACCGCAGAGGTTTCTGCTACCGAGCCTGTGCTTTGGTCGTTTGAAACCAAAGGTCGCGATAGGGAAGACAAGCCCGAATACAAACTTCGTGCTGAAATCGCCTTCTGCATGACCAAAGCAGGGGGGGCGGCTGAGTACTATCACAACTCTAGTTATCTCGAATACGGTGGCTCGCCAGACAAGGCTGTGCGCTCTGCATTCACCTATGCCATTGACCGCTATCTCCGTCTCAAAGGCAAGTATAATAAAACAGAGGCAAAAATCACCTACCCCGATATCGCTGAAAACCTCTATGTGATTATCAGCTCTGCCTCTACGGAAACCTCCTATGAAAACCAAACCAAAAAAGCCATCAATAATACCTTTATCACAAAAGCCCTCACCGAATATTTAAGGGAACATCTTGAAATTTGGTTTGCTGAAAATCCCACCCAAGCGGACATTATGGCGGCGCAAGTTTTGCTCAACAAACGAAGCCGTGAAAGTGCTGAACGGGCAAGGATAGATGTGAAAAAACGCCTCAGCGGTGCGATGGATTTGTCCAATCGTGTGGAAAAATATGTGGCTTGTCGCTCGAAAGATCCCACCATCAGAGAACTTTATATCGTGGAAGGGGACTCTGCGCTCACCTCTTGTAAACTCGCAAGAGACTCAGAATTCCAAGCCATCATTCCCGTGCGAGGAAAAACACTCAACTGCATGAAGAGCAGTTATGCGCGTATTTTTGAGAGCAAAATTATTGTGGACCTCCTTCGCGTGATTGGTTGTGGCGTGGAACTTGACGCCAAAACAAAGTCTAAAGGAGATTTACCGTCTTTTGATTATAGCGCCCTTCGTTGGAACAAAATCATAATATGTACCGATGCAGACGAAGACGGTTTCCAAATTCGCACATTGCTGCTTACCCTGTTTTATCGTCTACTCCCCACTTTGCTGCAAAAAGAAAAAGTGTTTATCGCTGAATCTCCCCTTTTTGAGATTACGTGTGGCACAAAAACTTATTTTGCTTATAATGAAGCAGAGAAAAATGCCATACTCGCTAAACTTGGAGACAAAAAATATATACTCCAACGCTCTAAGGGGCTGGGCGAAAACGAGCCCGAAATGATG